>CAYPJC010000205.1:246-2863 GCA_964410855.1 uncultured Flavobacteriales bacterium
ATTATCCGTTTTATATTGCCAACCATCTAAAAAAAATAGAGATATTTTTGGAGGATTAGTACCCTATGAACAAGTATGGAGAACT
This sequence comes from uncultured Flavobacteriales bacterium, assembly GCA_964410855.1. Lineage (GTDB taxonomy): Bacteria > Bacteroidota > Bacteroidia > Flavobacteriales_E > Vicingaceae > JAVJQS01. Next base: position 332 of record CAYPJC010000205.1, read on the forward strand.
GGTGCAAATGAAGCGACTACTTTTACGACAAACCAACAGATAAAATTTGGTGATGTTAAGGTTGCGCCAGGAACTTATACTTTATGGACAATCCCTCAAAAAACACAATGGACTATTATATTAAATAGTAAAATGTATGGCTGGGGAGTATCCTGGGGGGAAGAGGCTTCTAGAGAAGAGAAGTATGATGAGGCTATGATAAATGTTCCTGTTCAAGATTTAAATGAAGTGGTGGAGAAATTCACTATTCAATTTGAATACAATGTCAACATGAGTTTAATGTGGGATAAAACCAAAGTAATGGTTCCCATTTCATTTTAATTGTCGAAGTCTACTTTTTGATGGGAACCATCGCAATAAGGTTTGTTTTTTGAAGCTCCACATCTGCAAAATGCTGCCTTTTCTTTAGTCTCTATTGATCCATCTTCCTTGTCTATAGAAAAATTTCCAATTAACATTAAAGGTCCTTTTGGTATAATTTCTATTTTAACATCACTATTACTGCTTTCAGTTGAATTGTGCTGTCCCACAACTTCAACACTCAATGCACCAGAGGGACATTTTTTTACTTGAGACATTATAGATTCTTGTGAAGCTCCATCTGCCTGAATCCAAGGCTTTTCTTTGGGTTTAAAAACCTCAGGAAGACCTCTCCAACATTTTTTAGAATGAATGCATTTGGTAGGCACCCAATTAACCACTAAATCATTGCCATTAAATTGATGTCTCTTCTCTTCCATAAACTAAAATTAACCCATTTAGGGCTAATAATGAAATATTAAGTCTTCCTTAGAGAATATATGCTCTAAGGAAGTTGATTCATTAATAGCTGATTACAAACTCAACCCTCCTATTTTGAGCCTTTCCCTCTACGGTGTCATTTGAAAAGGCCGCTTCTTCTTCCCCTTTTGCTAATGTGGATAGTCGTTCTCTTTTAACTCCGTTCATTATCAAGTATGAATAAACTGTCTTTGCTCTCCTTTTTGATAATTCTAAGTTAGATTGTGCCGTTCCATCGCTATCGGTGTGACCAATTATTTGAAGCTTTATATCTTGAAAATTTCCCAACAATTCGCTGAGCTTTTCTAATGGAACAATTGATTCAGGTAAAATTTTTGAATCGTCAATATCAAAGTTTAATAACAATGAAAACGATAAATTGTCATTAAACGTAATTGATGAGATATCATTCATTTTACTTTTAACTTCAGCCAATACAATTGAGTCAGCCGACTCTACCTTTTCACCTTTCGACGAAAAAGAATTCGCTTTTATTAGAACAGCAGAATCATAATTTCGATCTCCAACATCTGCTATAGCAATTTTTAAGTGATACTTTTTCCCTTCTTTCAATCTTGCAATTGCTTGCAAAGGAACTGTAAAACCGTCATATTCAAAAATTCTTGCTCGCATCATCATACTTTTATGGTCTCTCCAAAATTCATCAGTATGAGCATCTAAAAAATCAGATTTAAGGAAGTAATTATGATTTCTCCGATGGTTTACATTATCGATGGTTACTTTTTTTCTTGATATAGGAAGTCTCGCTATATTTAATGGTCTTATGTGGTTCCCACCTATTTCATAGATAAAAAATCCAAATACATCATTTACCCCTTTATCTACATATTCTGGATACTCTTCAGAAGCAAAAACATAGGTAAATACAATACTATCTCTCAAGGCTATTAAATCAAATTCCAAGACAACAGCATCAGTTACTACCCCTGTAGCAATAGCTTGGAGGTCTTGATCGGACCTGCCTGAACCTCTTGAGCCTGTATTCTTTGCTTTGTTGGGTCCTATTGCATCGAAAACATCTCCTGTTGAAAGGATTAATCCCGCATCAATAAGTTCTTCTGGACTTTCATTTATAAAAGAAGCCATTGATTGCTTTAGGCCAGTAAATTGTACATTGCTGATAATTATTCCACTGCCCTCTTTTAAAAGGACCGTTTGAACTAATTCATCAGGTGCCATAGAACTATCAAGCCTCAACTGACCAAAGGTCGTTGAGGCTATCAAGGTAAATATTGAAAGACAAAAAAGTAACCGCAAGACTACTATTTATCAGAATTCAGAATTAAAGGTAAACCATCAGCTCCTCCCCCAATAATTATCACTTTTGAGTTATTAGATTTAGCAATTTCAATAGTTGCAGAAATACCCTTCTCCCTTAGTATATTCTCAGTAATACTAGCGCTTAGAATTTTATTTGCAGCCGCTTTTCCTTCTGCATCAATTCTTCTTCTTTCAGCTTCCTTTTTTTCTTTTTCTAAGGTGAATTCATATTTTTTAGATTCTTGTTCAGCCGATAATTTTTGTTCAATAGCTGTTTTTATCATTGCAGGTAACTTTATTGATCGAAATAATAAAGCCTTCAATTCAATGTAATTTTCGCTAAGCGTTTCACTTGTGCTATTTTGAATTTTCATTTCAATCTCTTGTCTTTTTGTAGCATAAAGCTCTTCAGGACTGTACTGTCCAATAACTTGTCTAACAGCCGACCTTAATTCTGGACGGATAAGACTT
>CAYPJC010000205.1:2880-4611 GCA_964410855.1 uncultured Flavobacteriales bacterium
AAGATTTATATAAGTATCCTATTTTTTCAGGATTAGGTCTAAACCTTAAAGAAATATCAATCGAAATAGATAAACCATCCTTTGACAAGACATCCATTGTTTCTTCAATTTGTTGCTCTTCAATATCAAAAATAATAACATCGTTCCAAGGAGCAACTATATTTAAACCTTCCTGCTTAACGTCATCAACATCTAGACCTGAAGTATACTTCTTAAATACTACTCCCCTCTCAGTTGGCTGAAGGATTACGAATATATTGGTTAATACAATTAATATGACAACTACTGCAACGCCAATAAATATATATGGCCTAATCTTATTAGGATCAAATGATGGTTGTTCAAACTGACTCATAATGTTTTTTTTTCTTTAAGTGATTAATTAATTAGCATTGAATTTAGTTCAATGTTTTTTTTGAATATGAATTATTAATGTAAAAAAAAACTCGACTCAATTAGTCGAGTTTTTCTAAGTTGTGGATTATCTTGTTACAATTAATTTTTTCACACTGTTCTCATAGCGAATAATATAAATACCATCATTCAGTTGGCTTAAATCGAATTGCTGTTTTTTAGAAGTAATTAAATATTCTTTTATCAAACTTCCTGTTATATCTAAAATTTGAAGCTTTTTAGTTGTTTGAAATTCATTTGAAGGGAAATCAATCGTTACAAAATCTTTTGCAGGATTTGGATTTAAGCTGAAACTTAACTCATTCTTAACTTTTTCAATCCCAACATTTACAACTTCAATACAAAATGATGTATCTACACATCCATCAAATGCTACTTCAACTGCATATTCACCATTTTCTTCCACTAAGAAGTTTTGATCTGTAGCACCTGTAATCGCTGTATCTCCATTCAAACAATCTAACCATTGATATGAAGTGGCATTATTCTGTTGAGAAATCAAAAGAAAGCCTCTTTTTATAATTGAAACGTCCGCTTTTCTAATGGTCAAATTTAAAAACACCAATGAATCACATCCAATAGAATTGGATAAGGTATCAGAATACACTCCTGTTTCAGTATATGTTAATCCTGTAGAAGGCCATGTATAAGATTTACATACATCAATAAACTCATTAGATGAAGTTGAGTTCAGAATTAATAACTCAAGAGTTATAACAGAATCACATCCTACGGAATTGGTATCGACAAAAGAATAAGAACCGGTAGCTGAATAAGTTTGTCCGTTAGCTGTCCATGTATATGAATCGCAAGCAGTATCTATAACTGTTGATGCAGTTGAGTTTAAGATAGTTAATTCCAATGTTAGTATTGAATCACATCCTTCAGAGTTAAGAATAGTATCAATATACGTACCTGACATATTTAACGTATCGTTTAACCATATGTAGCTATCACATGATGAAGCAGTATCAAAAGAAACACTTGGTAGACTAATTCTTAAATTTAAAATTAAAATAGAATCACAATTAAATGAATTGGTTATTGTATCTATATATATTCCATCATTTATCAATACATCTCCCCTCCATACATAATACCCTACGCAAGACAATACATCAAAAGTAGTATCATTTGCCTGTAAGGTTAAATCTAATGTGACAATTGAATCACAACCCGCAGCATTCGGAATTGTATCTACATACAAACCTGAAGAATCATAGGTTAATCCTGTTTGCAACCATGTATATGAATAACAATCAAATTGCACAACAGTTGTATCTGTAGTTTCCATCGTAAGAATCAAGGTTAAAATCG
>CAYPJC010000206.1:0-2298 GCA_964410855.1 uncultured Flavobacteriales bacterium
ACCGGCGGGTTGATTGTTTCGATAAAAGATGAATTCATTTTCATTTATAATTGGAGCTGAATAAACCTCTTTTCCGAAAATATCAAACAAGAAGAAATTGAAACTCGAACCTAAATTTTTATGTGAAAATTTGATTTTTGTCTTCTGTTTAAATGGGTTTGGATAGAATAAAACTTCTCTTTTAATAAATGGCTGGGTCAGAGAACTATTTAGAATAGAACTACAAGAAGAATCACAGCCAATCAGGGTTTGATCACGAACAAAAACACTAAGCGTAATGTCATTTTCAATTGTTTGAAATGTTTGATTGTTTTGTGAACTGCCTCTAAATACTATTAAATAAGGGGAACATCTTAGGTTTGAATTATCTAGCTTCCATTTGAAAGTCTTCCTAATGAAATTTGATTCTATTGAGTCAATATTAAAAAAAGGTTTATTGCTTCCTGAAAAAGCATCGCCATAAGCGTTTAAGTCTATTGCATTAGAAAGACTATTAAAATAAGCAATTGGTAGCTCAATACTATCATTTGGGCCTACCACCAAGCTGTAATTATTGCTTGAGTCTTTAGGCCAATTAGCTGTTTCTTGAAATTTACCATTACTTAATGAGGATTCTACACTGATAGGAAAGTCTATAAATGTTGAACCTACTACAGTACCATTTCTGCATTCAGTCACTTTGATAGTGAAAACAAAATGCCCAAACATTTGTGGTGATTTCCATTTAAATTCTCCATTTTTTCTATTGATGGAAACTGAGTCAGGGAGAAAATATCCAGGTGCAGCAAGACCTCCAGTGCCTTTTGTCTTAACAAGTTCGAATGATAAATTATCCCCATCTATATCATATATAGATAAATTTTGTCTAAAATCTTTTCCAATTTCAATTAGATAGATAGGTTCGGCCTTAAATTTAATTGAGTTATTGCTAGAAAACGAAGATGGACTAATTCTAAGTTCTGATTCAATATAAAATGAAACATCAACAGAATTATTTATATTATCAATGAAACCTCTGTTTGGGTCGTCAACTGAAATATTGTAAGACCCTGAACCAGGATATATATGAGTTTCTGTAAATGTTCTTTTAATTAGGTTACCTTTTATTGGTATTTCGTTATTGGTTGTTATAGAATCATTTTTTCCATCTCCCCATGAAATATAAATCTCTTTTCTCCCATTTGCTGGACTGGTACCGTTGGTATATGTTATAACAGAAATTTCGTAGGTAAAATTCGATACGTGTTTGTAACTAATGTAACCACCAAGATTATGTGTTCCATAAGAATTAAAAAGGAAACAAAAACTGATTAGAAAGAAGAGTAGGTGTTTTTTCATATTGTTATAGAAGACTAGAGATTAGGTTGATTTAAAAGGGTCGAAATATAATATGACCAAGATTTGTTTTTGATGTAAAAAAAATAGCTTATTTGCCTACCACTCAAAACTGTCTTCATCAAACCATTTGTTATGCAACCGTAGCACTTGTTCAATGAGATCTCGAACACAGCCTTCACCGCCTTTTTTGGGTGAGATGTAGTCTGAAATCATTTTTATTTCCTCTGCAGCATCTTTAGGGCAGGCTGCAAATCCAACTTCCTGCATTACTTTATAATCTGGGATATCATCTCCCATGTACAGTATCTGCTCTTTTTTTAAATTGAATCTGTTCTTCAATTCTTCAAAAACGGCAATCTTATTCTTACACCCCAAATTAACTTCTTCAATACCTAAGCCATTAAGCCGTAAACGAACACTTTCAGAAGTTCCGCCGCTTATAATAGAAATGTGGTATCCTTTCTTAACAGCATGTTGCAAAGCATATCCATCCTTAATGTTCATGCTTCTAAGTTGATCACCATCAGGCATAGTAATCACCTTGCCATCTGTTAAAACACCATCTACATCTAAAATAAAAGCAGCTATTGGCTTGAGCTTGGCTTTGAGGTTTGACATTTATTTTTGCTTTTGGGTTTTATATATGTTATTGGTCATAATTTGATAAATTTCTCTATAATCTTCATGATTCTTGAGGAATTCTAAATGGTTCTCAATGACTTTTGTGTCGTTTCTGACTGCAGGTCCAGTTTGAGCATTCAGTGGTGTTTCTGATTTTATTTTATTCGATGTTTTTTCAAGTAATGGCCGAATTACTTCAAATGAGATGTTATTCTCTTTCAGTAAATCATTCGCAATATGGAAGAGATGGTTAGTGAAGTTGTTTGCAAATACTGCAGCAACGTGTAATGCTTTTCTCTTCTTTGAATCCATTGAATAGACCTTTGTGGATACCGAACG
>CAYPJC010000206.1:2355-4351 GCA_964410855.1 uncultured Flavobacteriales bacterium
ATTGGAATAGGAGTTAAGCTCTCTGTTTCATTTTTTGAAAAGGACTGAACTGGATAAAAAATACCATTTTGATCAAATCCCTTGCCTTCAAAGATAGAAATTGGTGTAGAGCCTGAGGTATGAACAATAGGTTTGTCTTTGATTTTGATTTGATCAATTACTTCAGGTAATGCATCATCATTAATTGCCAATACAATTAAATCAGTTTTTGGGCTTAAATCTTCAAGTTTTGTAGTGAAATTGCAATTAAGGGTTTGACTCAACAGCATTGCAGAATGCTGGGTTCTTGAGTATATTTCATGAATTAAGTACCCTGCCTGTCTAAAAGCAATGCCAAAATTGTGACCAACATTTCCAGCACCTATAATGGTAACAGATTTGACTAGGTTTTTTGCATTCATATTTTCTTAAATTCAGAATTAGTAAAAAGAAGAATATAGCTTAAAATTAATTTTATTCAGGGCTATTTTTTTTGTTTATTCGATTGACAACTGCTACTAAAGTACCTAAAACCATGATAAGACAACCTATCCATAAAACATTGATGTAAGGGAAAACGATGGCTTGCATAATGACAAAGTCCCCTGCATTTTTATTTTTTTCAGATAAGAGAATGCTTAGTTTTTGATTTTCCGTATTAATTCCATTGAATCCAAACTTTAATCCAAATTCTTCCATTTCATCTTCAATGGTGAAAATTCTGTTGCCACGAATCACCATTATTGGAGTAGCTTCATCTTCTTCTCCATCAAGAGTTTTTGCTTTTATAGTTACTCCCAATGCAATGTCAGTCTCTTTTAGATTTAAAGAATCTTTATTAATTGTTCTTTTAAAACTAACCAGCTCAATGATAGCATTTGACGAAAAGATTGAATCACCAATAGTCATTTGCAAAGAATCTGCTTCGCCATAAGCTTCTTGGGAATTCGAATCTAAATTTTCAAGATCTGCATAAGTAATGTGTGTGAAAATATCTTCGTTCCAGAAATGAGCAGTAGATGGTTCTGGTACATTTCCCATCTGCTTATTAAGCTGAACATATGGCGCAAGAGAAAATTCCTTTTGATATTGCCCTTTAGAATTAAGGCTTAGATAATCCATGTCAAAGTACACGAAATTATCTTCAACCCTTCTCTTTGTATAAGTCACAAAATAGGGTTCCATTAAAACAGTATCGTTCTTTATGAGCATTACGTTCTCATCATTCGCATTTTTATTCTCTTCAAAATTGATATTGACAGGGCTTCTGTTTTTTGAAATAATTTTTTTGTTTCCTGCAGAAAGTAAGCTGCCCAATATAACAAGTCCAAAGCCCACATGTGCTAATGCAGATCCGCCTTTACTTACTTTTCCTTTAAGTATCCGAAAGAAGTAATCAGCGTTAGCCAATACCGCAAACAAAGAAGAAAATAATAACAAATTGAGAAAAAATGATTGAATTTCAAGCAGGTATGCAAAACCTATGCTGCCTAAGATCGAAATGAATAGGGAAGGAGATATTTGTTTGAATAATTTCTTTGGATCTGTTTTCTTATATTTTAAGTATTGACTTATTCCAACAAAAAGTGTGACAAGAATAGCAAAAGGCAATTGCCAAGAATTATAATGCTCAATGGGGTCTGCTGGAGGAGCTAATGAAGTGTTAAATAGTGCATTAATAACTGGTATTGACGAAGAAAGGGTGATTTGGAAAGCTGAAATAGCTAAAACCAAAGCTCCTAGAAACATCCAAAACTCACGACTCCAAAAGGCATCTTCTTCTGATTTAATTAAGAATTTTCTACCGTTCTTAAACAGATAAAATAGTGCTATTCCAAGATAGAATAGTAAAAAAATGATAAGTTGCCCAGGTAATCCATCCGCAAAAGAGTGCACTGATGTTTCGCCAAGAATACCACTTTTGGTTAAATAAGTAGAGTAGACAACCATCAAAAAGGCTAAAAGGCTAAGAGCAAATGCTGAAAATAAGGACTTTGCTTTATTTCGATTGATTAGC
>CAYPJC010000206.1:4392-4611 GCA_964410855.1 uncultured Flavobacteriales bacterium
AATGATGAATTTTCTACAGGATCCCAAGCCCAAAAGCCACCAAAGCTCAATGCTTCATATGCCCAAGCTCCTCCCATTAGAATTCCCAAGCCTAAAATTGCAATTCCAAAATAGGTCCAAGGTAAAGCTGGTTTAATCCAAGCTAAAAACTCTTTTTTCCAAAGTGCAGTTAATGCATAAGCAAAAGGAACTAAAGTTGAAGCGAAGCCAAAAAAGACA
>CAYPJC010000207.1:0-4597 GCA_964410855.1 uncultured Flavobacteriales bacterium
AAACCCTCATGCAGACGCATGAAATTGGTCAGTTCAGCCAAAATTCGGCGTACTTCCTTGCGCTCATCATCTATCAGTTGATCTAACTCTGCATTTAAAGCCTGATTAACTTTGGGTTCAATGTAAGTTAAGGAACCAGTTTTGGACGAACCCATGATGCTTCCATCAACTTGACGTTTATAAGTTGAAATAACCGTCATTACGCGGCGGTTATCAATGACATTTTCAGATATATCGTTAATGTAGCCACTATTTTTAGCGCTTCTTAGGGCACGATCAAAGTTTCGGTTGATTTGCTTTCGTGTACCTGAAATGCGTTGCCTAAGAATAGCCAATTCAGGAGAAGCATCATCCTTCACTTTAAGCCGCTTATCAAAAATGGATTCTATCTCCTTTTCAATAACAGTTGTGTAATGGGCATTTGCCAGTAATCCCTGTAAGTCATTGAATTGTCCGGTGTAGGTTTTGAAAAAGGAAAAAAGCTCATTGACGAAACGCGAAGCATCTAAAAGGCGAATAATGCTTTTCTCTTCCAAAACGGAATTACTTATTTGTAGAATCCTTAGCTCTGTATTCAGTTCTTCAAATTCGAATCGTGGAAAAGGCAAGTTTTTTCTGCGAATCAACTGCAGTTCATGAACCAACTGAAGTCGATAAGCTACCTCTTCTCCAGTTTTAAGCGGATGAAGTTTATGGAGCTTATCAGCAGCGGTTTTGGTTATGCAGTAGGCTGACAACCAATCCCTAATTTGATCGAATTCTAAGTCGATCGCTGTTTTCTCATCAAAAAACTTCATACTAAGGCTTTAATGCAAAAAAAACGATAAAAGAAATAAGAAGTTCAATAATGAATTACAAAGTATTAACAACAACCGCCTCCTGGTGTGCATGCAATTTCATCCTGTAATTTCGAAATTTTCACTTTAGCCTTTTCTGCAGGAATTCCGCAATTATCCTTTGCTAAACAGTCGGTTTGTTTGCTTGTCAGTAAAAAATTAATTCCGTCGAACTCTAAACCGAATTTTCCAATGGTGTCGCCTTGGTATTCTACTTCAATATCTAAGTCATCCGATATATTTAACTTGTTTTCAGACAAAGAAATGATTTGGTTTAATTTTTCGGGATGTAATCGATGATCATAGTCATTGGCATTCCACAATTGAAAATTAACGACTTCTTCATTTCTCACGGTTCCTCCACAATCAATAAAGTGCTTGGATACCTTTCCCACTTCTGTTACGTGAAAATGTGATGGAACAAGTTCGCCATTAGGCAGTTGAAAGGCAATTTGATCTAATTTATCTAGTGCATTTTTTACTTCAGCTAATTTCATACTGTTTTTTTTAAGTGGTTTAACAACAATTAAGTGATTTAGAGTCTTGATTTAAAAAATCGATTAAATGGGCTTTCATTTCTTTCCAATTTTCTCGATGAACGCAATAACAAACAGATCTACCCTCAATACTGCCTTTAATCAAACCGATTTGCTTTAGTTCTTTTAAATGCTGCGATATGGTAGCTTGTGCTAGTCCTATTTCGCTGACGATATCTCCACAAACGCAGGAGTTGGTATTGAATAAGTATTCCATAATGGCTATCCGAGCTGGATGCGCAAAAGCTTTAGCCATTGCTGCCAATTGATTTTGTTCGTCTGTAAAAATTTCTGTTTTAGCTAATCCCATTCGTTCAATCTATTCATCGCAATATTACGATTAAAGAATTGATTGACTGTCAAAAATGAAGTAATATTATTTTAAAAATATTTTAAAGAGCGTTTTTAAGAGAAAATAACGAATACACTTATTTGCTGCATTTAAGAATATCAGTCTCTCTGGATCTTTTTTCCACCATTGATATGTAGCTAGAAACAAGCTTCAATCTCCTACTTTCCTATTCCTTATAAAAATTGAGCTTTTGAGTAAGGAAGAATTGCAAACGATGTAAGTTGTCTTGGTCAGGTCTAGAAATGTACATATAGCCAAACTGGAAATTTGTCGATTGAGTAAACTGATAGCCCACCATGCCGTAAGTTCTATTCTGAGATACATCTACTTTTGGATTGGTGTTAAGCATAAATTCATTTCCGAGATTGGCAAACCACACACCTTGTTTCACCACTTTATCTGTTAGAGGTATTCCTATCTGTAGTCGATACCTAGTTCGTTGCTTACCGCTTTCATCTAAAAAACGAAATTCATACCTATACCTGTGTTGAAACGAGATACGATCTATCTTATGATAGAGCATCCCCTGAAGTGTCGTTCTATATTCTTCCGTTTTTATGTGCTCTTCTGACATTGTTTCATAAGACCAATTAACATGGTATTCCTGACTTATCCCTATTTGAACACTCTTATTGAGATTATAATTAAAAAAGGGCCTGATGAAGAAGGTTTGTAGGTTATCGATAGGTTCCCAAGTTCTAAATTGAGTTTCTGCAAACAATTCAAACTTTGGAGAAAAGTTAAAGAACCCATTATAGACATACCAAGAACCTAATTTATCGCCTTCCTGAGAAGTCCCTTTTGTTAGACAACTCAAGGATAAAAAGATAAAAAGACAGAAGCGGATATTTATTCTCATAATTTTTAAAAAGCTAAACTTATCTATAAATCTATTTTAAGGCTGATTCTTCAGTCTGGATCAAGTACTTTTTTATTAAAAATTGTTGCTCTATTGAATAAAATGAAAAGTAAAAAGGGCATTCCCACCAGCAAGCTTGCTAGGAAAAAACGCCCTTTTAATATCGTTAAATATAACTCTTATTCCGGAATACTAATAGTCACTTTATTCACGTAACCTGTAAATTCAGATTCCTTTACATTGGCAAAAACTTGGTCAGCTACTTGAGTCGCATCATCTTTTCCTACATCAGCTGTTTCATCAGCAGAAAATACAGCTGGGATTGATTTTTCAACGCGCCCTTCTGCAACCATTTTGCCATTCACAAAAATCTTAGCCGTTCCGCCTTTACCTGCACCATCGCCATCGTAGGCATATTCTAATTTAATCTCAGCATCGCCTGCTGAAATTTTATCAGGAGCAATAATGGCATAGCTTTCAAGGCCAAAATAGTTGTATGTATAAGAAGGTTTGCCCTCGTTCATATAAAACGCCCAACCACCAAACTTACCACCTTGACAAAGAATGATTCCGTGATCATTTCCAGTCAATGAAACATTTGCAACAATTGTTTTAGAAGTATTCTTCACATTTAAGAATGTGTTCTCAAGAATACCATCCATGCCTTAAGCTAAAGTCAATGACTTTCGGTCTCCCATCAAATCAGGTCGTCCCGCAGTTGCAGCATTAAAACGTTCGTATAATCTGTCATCTAATGGATAAACATTGTTCGCAATAGCTTCTGATTCAAACAAAGCTTTCAATTCTTTTAGCTTTTCAGGATTTGCTTCAGCTAAATCATTAACCAAACTAAAATCTTCATCAATGTTATAAAGCTCCCATGCTTCATCGGCAAATGTTCCTCTTGGCTTTCCTACCCATGGAACCATATGAACAACACGTGCTAACCAACCATCGCTATAAATAGCACGGTTACCAAACATTTCAAAATATTGAACAGTATGTCTGTCGGCAGCATCAATATCGTCTAAAGCATACAACATGCTCACTCCATCCATAGGAATTTGCTTTACCCCGTTTATAGACTTCGGCTCTGGTAGGTTGGCAGCTTCTAAAACAGTTGAAGCGATATCATTTACATGATGCCATTGCTTTCTAATTTCTCCTTTGGCTTTAATACCATTTGGCCAATGCATAACCATTCCGTTTCTTTTACCACCAAAATCGGCAGCCATTTGTTTGGTCCATTTAAATGGAGCATCTGTAGCTACAGCAAAATCTGCTGACATATGCGGAAATGAATTTGGACCGCCCCAATCATCTGCATGTGCTAACATATCTTCAACTGATTCCTCGTCAAATATTCCGTTTAAGTGAATCAATTCATTGTACGTTCCTTCCAATCCACCTTCGGCACTCGATTCATTGTCACCCATGATGTATACAAATAGAGTGTTTTCCAATTCTCCTACTTCATCAATGGCATCAACCAATCTTCCTACTTCATTGTCAGTATGCTCAGCAAAGCCTGCAAAGGTCTCCATCTGAAGTGCAAATAACTTTTTTTCATCATCACTTAAACCTTCCCAGTCCAAAATATCAGCAGGCATTGGCGCCAACTGCGCATCTTCAGGTATTACACCCATTGCTTTTTGACGAGCAAAAGTTTCTTCACGAAGTTTTAACCAACCTTGATCAAATTTTCCTTTGTACTTTTCTATCCATTCTTTAGGTGCATGGTGCGGTGCATGAGTTGCTCCAGGAGCGTAATAAACCATAAATGGTTTGTCTGGTGTCATCGCCTTTTGGAATTTAACCCATTCGATGGCCTCATTGGTCATGTCTGTCGTGAAATGATAATCAGGGTCATCGCTTTTATAAACTTTGGTTACACCATCAAATATTACAGGATCCCATTGATTTGTTTCACCTCCAATAAATCCATAAAATTTATCAAAGCCAGAATTTGTTGGCCATCTTGTAAATGGTCCTGATACAGAAACTTCCCAAGTAG
>CAYPJC010000208.1:0-4576 GCA_964410855.1 uncultured Flavobacteriales bacterium
TTTAAAAATAGTGTTCAAATTTTAGGCACAACGACTGATTTTGATGGACTTTATACGTTAAAACCAATAGAACCAGGTAATTATGACATACAAGTAAGCTATGTTGGCTATCAAACACAACGAATTAGTGGTGTTATGATCATGCATGACAAAATCACCATTCAGAATGTGGAAATAACAGAAGGAATAATACTTAGTGAAGTTGAAATTATTGAATACTCCAAGCCATTGATTGAAATGGATAAGACTACATCTGGTTATAGAATGCAACGCGAAAAGATTAATCAAATAGCTGTGCGTTCAGTTAGTGACGTTTCTAAATTAGCAGGAAATGGATTATACTCTAGAGATAATGGTTACGATAATTACAATGTTCGAGGTTCAAGAAGTGGTAAATCAGTTACATTCATTGATGGAGTTAAAATTATTGGATCAACAAATCTTCCAAAAAGCGCAGTTGAAGAAGTAAGCATTAATAACTCATATCCCGATTATATAAACAATAGCTACCCTTATGGAAAAACTGAATATAAAAAATTCAAATCTAAAAATTATATCGCTAATAATTTCAACACCAATATACTTAGTATAGAATATGAGATTAAAATTCCTTATACCATTCCTTCTGATGGGAAAGATTATAACCTAAAAATAAAGGAAACAAATGTGGAGGTAGATTACGAGTATTTTGTAGTCCCTAAACTTGATAAAGATGCTTTTCTTGTTGCTCATATAGCCAACTGGGAAGAGCTAAATTTATTATCAGGGAAATCAAGTTTGTATTTTCAAGGAAAATTTACGGGTGAATCGTACATCAACGCTGAACAAGCTGAAGACACCTTAACCATTTCGTTGGGTAGGGATAAAGGTATTTTTGTTAGTCGCGAACAAAGCAAAGAACTGGATGAAAAACGATTTTACACGAATGATATAAAAGAAACTATTGGATGGGATTTAGTTATAAAAAACAATAAAAATATAGCTATCAAAATTAATTTAGAAGACCAATATCCTATCTCTAACCGGAAAGCAATGGAAGTTGAACTTTTAAATGCTGAGGAAGCTACAAATGAAGAGAAGATAGGAAAGCTTAGTTGGAATTTCGAATTAGCACCTCAAGCCAAAAAAGAGCTCTCTTTTTTGTATGAAGTGAAATATCCTAAGTATTTAGATTTAAGAGTTAGATAACCCTATTCTCCTTTATCCTCATGCTTAACCAAAACTTCTCCAAAAGAAACATCCTGCGCCGCTAAAGCTAAAACAGTAGTAGGCAAATCCTTAATTCGAGTTTGCATTTTTCGATAATAGCTAGAAAAATTCTCATCAGGTGTAGCCATCCCTAGAAAAACCAAGTCGGCATTAGAAGAAGAAGCGTTTAATATTTCATCAAAGCTCCTACCATTTGCTGCTATAATATCAGTTTCTGCCTCAATCCGAATATCGTGTAATAATTTTCTTAAGTTTTTCTCTGCTTTTTCAACAGCCGTATCTTCTTCAACAACCATTTTAATAAAAATAGTTGCCTGTCTCCAATCTATCAACAAATAAGAGAGTATCATCATTAATCCTCCATTTCCTTTTAAGCCACCCCACCAAACATCGATACAATTTTTATTCCCAAATGGTTCTTGATCTTCACCCTGGTGTATTATCAAGATGTTTCGTTGCATTTGATAGAACTGGTTGATCATTTTACAAAAATCATCTTTGTGCTCCTCTTGATCACTTTCTCCTAAAATAATTGTGTTTGGTTCTAGGGCACCTAAACCATACGCACTAATTAAATTTACTGTTCCTTCAAACCTATCTTTCGCAGTAAATATTTTTACTAAGCCTTCTACTCCCCTCTTAGACATAAAGTCCTTTATATGCTCTTTCATTCTTAGCCTTTGTTCTGTATTTACGCTACCTTCTGCTAAAACACTAGCTACTGAAAGAATTCCTTGTTTATGGGTAAAGTTGCTTGCAAACTCTATTAAATACCATCGTTTGGTTGGAGAACCTGCTAAAACAATTGGGTTTGGTCTCCAATTTTTAACATCCTTGTCTTCATCGGATAAACGCATAAGGCTCCGGCGAATAATTGCCATTTTTACACCCCGGTTTATACTGCCCCAAGATGTTTGCATCTGTCTCTTTTTTATCCAAATAAATAATAAACCAATAAAAAGGAAAGCAATTAGTGCTGCTGATATATTTATTAGCAACATAACAGCAAAACAAGATATAGCACCTAATAATGATAGTATCCAATTTACTTTAAAGGTTGGTCGAAAAGAAGGACTTCCTAAAAACCGCTCAGTTCCTGCAGCAATATTTAGTACCCCATAAGTAGTCAAGAAAAACATAGTTAATATAGGGGCTATTACATTTAGATCACCAAACCATACCGCCACAAGAACAATTACTAGCGTAAATAAAGTACCATATCGTGGGGTATCACCTGCTCCTGACCCTTTACCTGTCCATTTTAAAAATTTAGGTAATATATCGTCCTTCGCCAACGCTTGTAAAATTCGTGGAGCTCCCATCATACTCCCCATTGCGCTAGATAAAGTAGCTCCCCATACACCTATCAAAATAGAATCACCCCAAAACGATATTTTCCTCATAATTAAAGGGTCAGAAAGCAAGCTATTTGTATCAGCGTAGTTGACTAGTAAAATGGGCAAAGCCATGTAAATAAGGCATCCAACTCCTATCGCTGCAAATGTTCCCGTTGGAATCGACTTTTTAGGATCTTTCAAATCACCAGACATGTTTACTCCTGCCATTATTCCAGTTACGGCTGGAAAAAACACGGCAAAAACAGTCCAAAAACCAACCTTCTCAAAAGTTGTAACACTTTCACCTGTAACTATATCAGAAGATTCTATAGGACTACCTAAAAATAAAGCAATTAAAGAAATTGCAATGCCAACCATAATGACATATTGAACTCTTATTGCAGCTTTAGCAGATCCTAGAGCAACTGCAGTTACTAATATTGCAGTTATTATGCCAAGCCATTGTTCATTTAAATTTGGAAAAACCTCAATGACACTTTCTGCAAAACCTACGGTATATAATGCAACTGATAATGCTTGTGCGAAGTATAAAGAGACACCAATTGCTCCCCCAGATTCTATTCCCAAAGAACGACTTATCATATAATAAGCCCCTCCGGTTTTAACCTTTTGGTCTGTCGAAATGGAAGCAATGGAGAGCCCAGTTAAAAAGGTAATACTAGTTGCCAAAGTTACGATGAGCAGTGTGCCAAACAAACCAACATTTCCGACTACCCAGCCAAATCTTAGGTACATAATAACACCCAAAATTGTTAGAATTGAAGGAGTAAAAACTCCCCCGAATGTTCCTAAGCCATTTGACGATGTATTCTTATCTGATCGTTGTGTTAATTTTGCCAAGACAACTGAAAAGTAGCTAATTTTATAGGATAAGAACCGAATCTGACTGTTTTTTTTAGTTCATATTTTTATTTATTTCCCCTTGCCGTCTTGGCTATTTGAGTATACTTTTACCTCAAATTATAAGTTATGAATTCACACCCTTGGCACGATGTAAGTATCGGGAAAGATGCACCTAATTTAATCACAGGAATCATTGAAATTCCTAAAAATTCTCGGGCGAAATATGAATTAGATAAAGACTCAGGTCTATTAAAATTGGATCGAGTTCTTTATTCTTCAATCAATTATCCTGCTAATTATGGATTTATACCTCAGACTTATTGTGGTGACGATGACCCTTTGGACATTCTTGTACTTTCTCAAATAAAGATTGTTCCTATGTGTTTAGTAGATACGAGGCCAATTGGAGTAATGCGAATGATAGATCAAGGAGAAATGGATGATAAAATTATTGCAGTTGCAGTAAATGACATGAGCGTGAGTCATATCAATGACGTATCAGAGCTACCACCACACTCTATCAAAGAATTACGAAGCTTTTTTGAGGATTATAAGAAATTGGAAAACAAAGAAGTTATTGTTGAAGACTTTCAAGGTGCTGAAGTGGCAAGACAAGTAATCGAACAAAGCGTTTTAGACTACAAAAAATTGATGAAGAAATAATCAGTTTCTCATTCCATAAAAAAGGCCATTTCAGTTGAAATGGCCTTTTTGTTTTTTATAATATGATGTGAGACTTAACCGCCAAAATCATCAAAGGCGACTAGTTCTTCGGGAACACCCCAATCGTCGCACATCTTAAGTACTGCTTGATTCATCATTGGTGGACCACAGAAATAATATTCAATTTCTTCAGGAGTATCATGCTTTGATAAATAATTATCAATTACTGATTGGTGAACAAAGCCAACAAAACCATCACCCTCACCATCTAAACCATCTTTAACTTTCCAATTATCTTCTTCTTGAGGTTCAGATAAAACCATGTAGAATTTAAAGTTTGGAAAATCTTTTTCTAGTGCTTTAAAATGGTCTATGTAAAAAAGTTCCCTTCTAGATCTTCCGCCGTACCAGTATGCTACTTTCCTGCCAGATTTCAAGGTTCTAAATAGATGATATAGATGTGATCTCATAGGTGCCATTCCAGCACCACCACCAATGTATAA
>CAYPJC010000209.1:0-4565 GCA_964410855.1 uncultured Flavobacteriales bacterium
ACATAAACATTTTCTAAATCTATATTATTTTTATCTTGTAATTTAGCCATAAAAATAGAAGCTGTAGTTTGTCCACCATTTACAATTTGTAAGTTTTTTGCTGTTATCATTCTATTCTCTGAGAAAACCACATCCTCAGCAGTAACGGTTAGACCATTATTATAGGCAAAGAACATTTCGGGTTCATTCTTAAGTGTATTCCGTATTGCTTTATTTACGCCGCCCCTAAATTGCAAGAATGTACGAACATTTTGTTCCAAAAGGCGCTCACCATATCTCTCATAAATCTCAGCAAGCATTTTACCTGGCATTGCTAGTAAATATGATTTACAAGAGCTAGAACCTGTGAAAGCCTGGAGACAAGGGATGCCATCCCTTACAAATGAAGTAAAATCAATAATAATATCTTCTTTATCCTTCCCTGACTGGGCTATTCTGGATCGCCTACTCATATCCCAAACATCATGAACAACGTCAAAGTCTTCAATTTTTTTATCACTTAATCCTTTGAAACGATCGCTTATTTTTCCATTGGATAAAAGGTACAACTTAACTTTTGAAATTTGATTTATATTTTGATGAATATCTCGAGCAACATTATAGATTGGTAAAGATTCCTCTAGGTCTTGATAAAACTTATTTGTTTTTGCTTTTAATAGAAATCTTTCCGCCCGTTTGAAATGTTGCTCTACATCGCTTTGCGTTAAGGTTCTTATCTCTTGGGAATGAGAAAAATCACAAACAAATAAACTAAGCTCTTTTCGTTCTATATTAAGATACCAAGCGTCTATTCGACCTTGCCGATCTTTTTTAAAAAATACGGAATCATAATTCTCAATTACGGCATTATCTACAAGAAAATCACACATTTCCTCAGTAAATTTTTCTTCTGTAAAATCATTGCCAGAGCCAGCATAAATGTCTTGCATATAATCATGGTAAAACTCTTGTTCAGTCATTGATTAAGTCCCACTCTTTAATTTCTATTTCATAAGGAAGGCATTCAGAAAGCCCTATATTATAAGTAAGTCTTATAACTCCATTTTTCAAATCATCAGGACAAATTCGAGGAAAATCACCCGCAACAGAATAAGCATGCTCATCTAGTAGTAAATAATTATATTCAAGATACTTATCTGAATAAAAATACCCTACTTCCATAAGTTGATCCTGAAAATAATTAAGCGATGATGATTCATTTTCTAAATGAATCATTATGTCTGCAATAAGGGATGGCAAGCTAACAGCATCACTACCATCTTTTTCCGCCTTTCCCAACGTAACAACAAATAAGAATAGTTTTGGTAGCTGTGAAAATAATTGCTCCGCTGAAGATATTTTTACATTTGGAGTTGTTCCACCTAGTTGACACTTCACTTCAACAGCATATTCATTAATATTAAAATCTTGGGGTGTACCTGTAGGCCCAATCCAAAATTTTACAGAATCTGCACCGCCAAATTTAGGAATTAACTGATTTCGTAAAAATAGCAACTCACCGATTAAACCTTTAATTTTTTCTTCTGACAGAATATCTAGTTTTGTTTTTTTTAAAAAATCTTGCCACCTTCTTAAACGGTGAAGAATTGTTGTAGAAGCTAATTTTGGATTTTCAATAATGATTGTCGCATTTAATAAGTCACTACATAATGCAAAAAATAGCTCCCAGTTTATCTTCTCTTTTAAAACTAAAACTAATCTTGATTTGTCTTCATTATCTGGTAACGATATTGTTTCAACACCAACCAAATCTGGTGGATCATTAATAATTACTTCGGAGTTAGAGGGATATTCATAGACAAATAAATAACGGCCTAAATGATCTTTTGCCCAGAAAAAGTCTAATGGGTGTTGAGCATTTACACGTAAAGCATTCACGTCTTTAATCGGTGGTTTAATTTCCTCCCATGGATTATTCATTTAAGTCATCGCCCATATCTTCATCATTTTCTATTTGATCGCCATATTGCTGATCCATCCATGTTGTATTCACCTGATAGGTAGCTAGTTTTTTTATTCTACGCCCATCTTTTTCACCGGGGAATGAGATTCCATATGCAACAACACCATTTACAAAAACAGGTGTTTCTCGATCTTTTTCTGGCCTACAATCAAGAAGGTGGATCATTAATAAAGGTGTTTCTCTAACTTCACCTTTTTTTAAATCTACCTTGTCAATTTCACCTGAACCAAGTTTCCTTTGAGAAAGCATAATTCCTGCTGTGCATGATGAAGTTCTTCTACGTATACCAGGAGTAATAACTTTCAATTCTTCTTGTAAGATTTCAACCTTACTATTTTCAAGTTCATCATTTGAATGAACACTAATAAACACCACATTCCAGAGGGAAATACTTTCATCCTTTTTTAGATCATCAACATATTTTCTTACTACAGCAGAATCTGTTAGTGATGATTCAGGGTGGTTTTGGAAGGATTCAATAAAATTTGCAACAGTTTGATAATGCACATTTTTAAAAAATAAATGTTTGGAATAATTAAGTGGAATTTGAATATTATTTTTGTTAAGCATCCTCAATAAGTTATTTGCGAGCTCAAGGTTTAATTGCACTTTGCTAAGATCAGTAAATAGTCTTGATGTCTCAATTAACCTACCTGTTAAATCAATTTCCCTAATTACCTTTTTAGCTGAGCGCATTTTATTTCTTGCAGTAACAATAAGTGAGTCGGGATGGTTTCTGACACAAAGCCCAAAATCTTTAGGTGTTTTACCTAAGTCACCCATTTTACGAAACTCATCCCTTAATTCTTCTGTGGCAATAGCAATATGCTCATACCACCCGCTTGCCTGCTCTGTCATATAAATACGACATAAATCTTCATAGCCAGTTCGATAGCCAAACCACCTTCCCATTTGCATTAAGGTGTCGTACATGATGGAGTTGCGTAAAAAGTATGTTACTGACAGCCCCTCTAATGTGATACCACGTGAGAGGCTAAGCCCGCCAACTGTAATTAGGTGGCGTCCATTAGGGTAATTACGTTCAGTGTAATCAATTTCTTTTTCTGCGCCCTTAGATCCGTTTACCTCAATAACCTCGATGCGAGATGTTGCTTTTTTCAATACACTTTGAATTTCAAACCATTTAAATTCTGCTTGACTAAATTCACTTTCAAAAGTACTAAATATCGTATTCATATCTTGGCTTTTCAGGGCTTCAGACTCATCTAATGCAAAATTATTAGTAACTGAATTCTGGAGCTGACTTAAATAGTTATGAATAAGAACTCGTACCCGGGATTGTATATTAGTAAAACGACTCACATTAACTAACATTGAGTTATGTTTGCTACTCTGCCCTCGCAATATACGGATTGCATCAACTAAAATAAATACTCTTATAGATTCTTCTAGGCTAGCGGATAAAACATCAGGCAACTGATCAATTTTATGTTTTAACGGGAGAAAGCTATCATAATCATCTATTTCCCTGATAACATTCAACTCATCTTCTATAAAGACACGTTCTCCTCCAAAGTAATTAGATGGTGCATCTAATGTTTTAATGAAGTTTTCTGGAAACAGATCATTCATCATCTCTTCGGGTGTATCTGGATTTATAAATATATTTGCAAAGGGGGTAGCGGTATAGCCCAAATAAACATTCTTAGGAAATAATTCCAAAAGGTCTCTAATGCGTTCATTCGTTTTAGTTGGATCAAGATCATCTTTTTTAGTGTTTACTGATGCATGATCAGCTTCGTCATCAATTAACAACATTGGGTATTCTGAAAGTGATAAATTATTGTTTTTAAGCCAGTCGATTAAATTTTTAAGAATGCTTACATTCTTCTTGATCACAAATACTAGTGGTTGTTTATATTGGTCAATTGCAGTTTGTCTTTCTGTCGCTGCTGGTTTATTAAAATCTGCATGGGCTGTTGTAATTGATACAGGCCACTTCTCACTAGTGAATACTCCTACGCCAACAAGCTTTTCTCTCAAGGGAATGTCATTTCGCATTAATATACTATCAATACCGATAACCCCTTCATCAACACGGCCTTGTGTTTGTTTTCTAAGGGAGTTTAATAGTCCTGCCATTATAATGATTACACGATATCCCGCATCTAAGGCCTTGCATACGACTCCTGTATAATTTGCCGTTTTCCCTGACTGTACATGACCAACGACAAGCCCTTTTCGTTGCCACTGCCCCTCATCATTCGGGTTTTGCAATAAATCAAGTATTTCATTCGTTACTATGTCAATCTGTCCAACGACATTATTACCAAAGTCATCTTTAATTAGAAGTTGCTTGTATCTATTCCAATAATACCAATCAATGTTTTCATTTTGATCCTGAAGCCATGGACGGTGCGACTGGTCAACTAAAGTAGCACCTAAAGTCATTGTTATTAGGTTCCTTTCCTCCAAGCGCTTGATTATATATTGAACTTCATCTTCCGTTATTTTAGGGAAGATGGCCTGACTCATCTGAACAACTTTCTCCTCAATCAATTCATGAGTAATATTAGACAGGCCAACTAGATATGTTGATACCATATCCTCAAGTTTTTTTAATTCCGTATTATTCATAACC
>CAYPJC010000210.1:0-4551 GCA_964410855.1 uncultured Flavobacteriales bacterium
TAGGTCTTTCTATTTTGAATAAAAGACCGGATGGTTATCACAATATTGAAAGTTTGTTCCTCCCAATTCCTTGGTATGACGAAATTAAAGTGGTGCCTTCTAATACCCTAATGATAGAAAATACCGGCCTTAAAATAGACGGAAAGGAAGAAGATAATTTATGTTTTAAGGCATATCAGCTAATTAAAGAAGATTTTAAAATCTCACCAGTAAGGATTGAAATAAATAAGAAAATTCCAATAGGAGCAGGATTAGGAGGAGGCTCGTCAAATGCGGCATTTACTATAGTTGCTTTAAATAAGTTGTTTAATTTGAAAATGAGTACAACTCAAATGGAAAATTATGCTGACTCTATTGGGAGTGATTGCTCTTTTTTTATTAAAAATAAGCCCGCATTCGTGAGTGGAAAGGGAGAAATACTGAATACTCAAATAAACTTTAAACTATCAACTTTTTGCACAGTTGTCTTTCCAAATTTTCATATAAGTTCTCAACTGGCTTATCAAAAAGTTACTCCAAATCAAAAAGTTAATTCTCTGAAAGATCTATTATCTCTTCCAGTGTCGAAGTGGCAAGAGAACATAGTGAATGATTTTGAGGCACCTTTAATGAAAGAATATAAAGCGCTGGCTAGCTTAAAAATTAAGCTAATTGAAGCTGGCGCCTATTATGTATCAATGAGTGGGAGTGGATCTAGTTTTTTTGCATTTTTTCATAACGAACCAAGTGAATTGGGCCTAAATGAGGATGATATATCTAAAACTTTCAAGCTAGCATTTTAAACTGAGCAGGCAGATTTGTCTCTCACCTTAAATCCGCAAGTGTTTCCTGCTAACAAAACCAAACTGCACGCCATTGTTGGGAATGCTCGATTTTCGATACTCACCATAACTAATGCTATGTTTGCGTGTCTCAAATCTGCGCTACACCAACACTAGCATACATCTTGATTTCTCGCTACGAAAACACTTATGGATTTAAGGTCTCAACAAAGTGTTGACTTAACTCTAGCGATTGCTTAGCTTCGTAATCAAAAATTGATTTAAATGAAAAAGTTAAAAGCTTTATTAATCTGCTCTATTATAATTTTAAACCACCTTCAGGCAAAAGAAGGTATGTGGCTACCCATGCTTCTTAAGAGTTTAAATGAGTCAGATATGCAACGAATGGGGTTAAAATTATCTGCAGAAGATATTTACAGTGTAAACCAATCAAGTTTAAAGGATGCAATCGTTTCTTTTGGTGGGTTTTGTACTGCTGAAGTAATTTCAAACCAAGGGTTAATACTTACTAACCATCATTGTGGTTATGGAAAAATTCAGTCTCATAGTTCGGTAGAGAATGATTATTTGACAAATGGCTTTTGGGCTAAGAACTTTGAAGAGGAACTTAAGAATCCTGGTTTAACAGCTACATTCATTGTTCGTATGGAGGATGTTACTGATGCTGTCCTTGCAGAAATGGCTTCCGAAATATCGACCGCTGAAAGAAGCAAGTTAATTGCTCAGAGAATTGACTCTTTAGTAAAGAAAGCAATAGATAGTAGTCATTATGATGCTTACATCAAACCATTTTTTTATGGAAATGAGTATTATCTCTTTCTCACTGAAACATTCAAAGATATTAGAATGGTTGGTGCACCTCCGTCTTCGATTGGTAAATTTGGTGGAGATACCGATAATTGGATGTGGCCTCGCCATACAGGGGATTTTTCATTGTTTAGGATTTATGCAGATTCTAACAATTTGCCAGCTGAATACAATGAAAAAAATGTTCCATACAGCCCCAAACATTATTTACCCATTTCATTAGATGGTTATAAGGAAGGAGACTTTACAATGGTTTATGGCTTTCCTGGTAGAACCCAAGAGTATTTGACTTCATATGCTATTAAACAAATAAAGGAAGTGATTAATCCTGCTCAAATAAAAATAAGGGAAGAGGCCCTGAGCATTATGGATAGACATATGAAAGCCGACGATGAAGTTAGAATTAAGTACGCTTCAAAATATGCCCGTGTAAGCAATTATTGGAAAAAGTGGATTGGTGAAAATAGAGGCTTACAAAAAGCGGATGCCATTGAAATGAAAAGGCAACTTGAAGAAGCATTTGTGAATGCTACGGCAGATATGGAAGAGTTCGATCAGTTATTAAACGCATTTAAAATTAGATACGATTCAATCGAGAAATATGCTTTAGCTAGAAGTTATTTTATAGAAATTCCATACAGGAAAATTGAGATATTGCAATTGGCAAATAAATTCAAACCGGTATTAACCAAAATTGAAAAGGAAGAAGAAATCACTGATGCAGATCTTGATAAATTGAGATCTCAAGTGAAGTCTCTATTTAAAGACTTTGACTTATCTACTGATCAAGAATTGGCAACAGTTTTATTAAGAAGGTACAAAACCGATATGTCATATAATTTTGTTCCAGATTTATTGAAAGAGTCTGATAATATGGAGACTTACGTTAGTTCAATGTATCAAAATTCCTTGTTTTCAAGTAAGGAAGAGTTGTTAAATTTTATTGATAATTATTCTTTGAAGAAATTTAAAAAATTGACAAAAGATCCAGTTTATCAATTAATGAATCAATTTTGGGATATTTATTTCGATAAGGTAAGACCTGAATATACAAGATTATCTACTGAGATTGATTCTTTAAGCAAGATTTACATTGCTGGACTTCGAATCTATGTGCCTGGTAAATACTATCCTGATGCGAATTCAACCTTAAGGTTAGCCTATGGAAAAGTTGATGATTTTGCTCCTGCAGATGCAGTAGAATATGATTACTATACCGATACAGAGGGAATTTTAGAGAAGTATAATCCTGAAAGCGATGATTTTGACTTGCCAAATAAATTAGTTGATTTGATTGAATCAGAGGAATATGGAATATATGCAAACGATGAAGGAAATATGCCTGTTTGTTTTATTGCCTCTAACCATACAACCGGTGGAAACTCTGGAAGTCCTGTGATTAATGCAAAAGGGGAGTTGATTGGATTAAATTTTGATCGGAATTGGGAAGGAACGATGAGCGATATCAATTATGACATTGATCAATGCAGAAATATAGCTGTTGATATTCGGTACGTTCTATTTATAGTGGACAAGTTTGCTGGCGCAACTCACCTTGTTGAAGAAATGAAACTGGTTTCTTCATTAAATCAAAAGACTGATGAAGACTAAAGAGGAAATTGTAAAAAACTGGCTTCCACGTTACACAGGTGTCCCACTTGAAGAGTTTGGAGAGTATATCTTATTGACAAACTTTTCAAATTATGTTGAGATATTTGCGCAGTCGTTTAAAGTTGAAATTAATGGATCTGAATTCCCAATGCAGGTTGCAACAGCAAACAACATAAGCATTATTAATTTTGGAATGGGCAGCGCAATGGCTGCTACGGTGATGGATCTTTTATCTGCAATTCACCCAAAAGCAGTTTTGTTTTTAGGAAAATGCGGTGGTCTTAAGAAAAAGACTCAAATTGGGGACCTTATTCTACCGATAGCTGCTATCAGGGGAGATGGAACAAGCGACGATTATTTACCACCAGAGGTTCCCGCATTGCCTTCTTTTCGACTTCAAAGAGCAGTTTCATCTATGATTAAGAAACATGAATTAGATTATTGGACTGGCACTGTTTACACCACAAACAGAAGGGTTTGGGAGCACGACGAAGAATTTAAAAGTTATCTTAGGGAGATTAGAGCAATGGCGATTGATATGGAGACTGCCACTTTATATTCCGTTGGATTTGTAAATGGCATTCCACATGGAGCTCTTTTGTTGGTTTCAGATAATCCAATGATACCTGAAGGAGTGAAAACAGCCGAAAGCGATCAATCAGTTAGTAAGAACTTTGTAAATCAGCACCTTCAAATAGGAATAGATTCTTTAATTGAGCTAAGTGAATCGGGCGAATCGGTGAAACATATGAGGTATGATAGTTTTGATGAATAAAAAAAGCCTTCTAACTAGAAGGCTTTTTTTATTTATTCACTTAGCTTCTTTTACTGCTCTTCAATTTCTACCATTTTGAATGGAATATTTATAATAGCTTGATAGTCTTCGCCAGCTTCTAGCATGTCTTCATCATCTTCTTCATAGTGCCAATTAATAATTACTCCTGTTTTATCAGCATTAATTTTTTCTAATTTTTTAAAAACATCCAGGATGCATTTAGAAGAACTTGTATTGAAATATTCAAGAACAATATCAACATTAGTTGTATCTTTTGGATTACCTGCGTATGACTCTAGTGAATCAACCAAAGGCTTATAAAACTCGATTGAGTTTTCCGGAATCGACCTTCCTTGTATCAAAAGCTTTCCTTCTTCAGGTTGAAACTTAATTGTTGGTGTTTTTGGAGTTCCTTCTATTACTAAATTTTCCATCTTGATATCGTAGTTAACTATTGAGGTATATTAATATTTAAACTGTAAAATGAGTATTCTTCATCAATTTTTTGAAAATCAAAAGCAAGCTTCTGTCCAGATTTTCTAGCAATATCTATCATTCCTAAACCACCGCCGCCTT
>CAYPJC010000211.1:0-4538 GCA_964410855.1 uncultured Flavobacteriales bacterium
GACACTCAGATTTATTCTGCTTGGGTTTTAATGGAAGTGTTCAGAGAAGCTGGTTTACCTGACGGTGTTATTAATTTAATATATACTGATGGTCCAGAGACTGGTGATGTTGTATTTAAACATCCAGATTTTGCAGGACTACATTTTACAGGTTCTACAGCTGTGTTTCAACACTTATGGAAAACAATTGGGAACAATATTGAAAAGTATAAATCCTATCCTAGAATTGTTGGAGAAACTGGTGGAAAAGATTTTATTATTGCTCATGAGTCAGCTAATGCAAAAGAGGTGGCTACCGCAATAACTCGAGGTTCTTTTGAATTTCAAGGTCAAAAATGTTCTGCGGCTAGTAGAGCTTATCTTCCTAAATCGATGTGGAATGAAGTTAAGGAGTACTTAATTGAAGACATAGAATCAATTAAAGTAGGAACCCCAGAGAACTTTAGCAATTATGTGAATGCCGTCATAGATGAAAAAGCTTTTGATAAAATTGCTGGTTTTATTGATGGTGCTAAAGCCTCAAATGATGCAGAAATAGTCGCAGGAGGCACTTACAATAAGTCAGAAGGTTATTTTATTTCTCCAACAGTTATTTTAGCTTCAGATCCAAAATACACGACGATGTGTGATGAGATTTTTGGTCCAGTTATTTCGATTTATGTTTACGATGAAAAAGATTTCGAAGCAACCTTAAAATTGGTTGATGACAATGCTTATGCACTAACAGGCGCTATTTTTGCAAAAGATAGACACATGGTAAATTACATGTGTAAAGCCTTAGAAAATGCGGCTGGTAATTTCTATATCAATGACAAGCCAACAGGTGCAGTTGTTGGTCAACAACCCTTTGGTGGGGCTAGAAAATCTGGAACAAATGACAAAGCTGGAGCAATGCAAAACTTATTGCGATGGGTTTCTGCAAGAACAATCAAGGAGACTTTTGTTCCGGCAACTGATTATCGTTATCCTTTTTTGGGATAAACACTTAATGAGCTAACAAAGGGCTGTTGAATCTTTCATCAGCCCTTTGTTTATTCTTAAGAATCAATTCCGACTTTTGAAATGATGAAAATATTGAATCGGATTCCATCTTTCTTGAAAAACAAATATGCAATTACTGCATTTGTGTTTTTGATTTGGATTTCATTTTTTGATCAAAATAGGCTGCTTACTCAACTTCAATATCATATTGAGTTAGATGAACTAGAAGATGAAGCAGAATTTTACAAACAAGAATTAGAAATAATTCAAGCTGATTTGAACGACTTAGAGACAAACCCTCAAACTCTTGAGAAATTCGCTCGCGAAAAATACCTCATGAAAAAAGATGATGAGGAACTTTTTGTGATTGTCGTGGAAGAATGAAAGTTGAAATAAGGAAAAAGAGAAGAGAAAAAAGACTTTAGACCTTAGATTTCAGAAAGAGAAAAATCAATTTTGAATTACAAATCGTTGGCAATTAAAATTGAATGAGTGGTAAAATAGATATTTCCCTTTAAAGCTTGCACGGTTTAGTATCAGCTTGAATCTGTGAAACTGCTTCCGCTGCCGGAGGCGCTGCGTGAAATGCTTTTCATTCAGTCTACTACCGATAGTTAAGTAAGTTCTTTTTCATTTTTCTGCTTTAAACTTTTAGCTTTCCACTTTAATCTTTCATCTTTAAATCCTATTTTGCTGGTAAAACCTTAGTGCTAACTTCCCCAAACCCAACTCGAATTCCATCTTTTTCGCAATATCCCTTCATAATAACGGTATCATTATCTAGAATAAATTTCCGTTCCTCACCTCCTTGAAGTATTAGTGGATTCGTGCCTTTCCAAGACAATTCCAGCATAGATCCGTAGCTTTCTCTTGTTGGTCCGCTAATGGTTCCCGATGCATATAAATCACCTGCATGAATATCGCATCCGTTAATTGTGTGGTGAGCCAATTGTTGGTTTTGATTCCAATACATGTACTTGTAATTAGACTTGCTCACAGAACTTGGGCTTTTTCCATCTGGTTGAATAAGAACTTCAAGCTTGATGTCAATGTTTTTATTACCATGATACTCTAAATAGGGAAATACCTTTGGATCTTGTATTTGACCATTTACTCTAAATGGTTCAAGCGCATCTAAGGTAACAATCCATGCGGACATTGAAGAGGCGAAGTTTTTGGCCAAAAATGGTCCAAGGGGAACATATTCCCATTTCTGAATATCCCTAGCAGACCAATCATTAAACAACACCATTCCAAATATATAATCCTCAGCTTCTTTTGTTGATATGCTGTCTCCTAAGGGTTTTCCCTCATAGGTAATAAATGCCATTTCTAATTCAAAATCCAAAAGTTTGCATGGTCCAAAAACAGGAGGCTCGGTTTCGTTAGGCTTTTGTTGACCTTTTGGTCGGTAAATTTCTTGACCAGACAATATGATTGATGAAGAACGACCGTGGTAACCTACTGGAATGTATTTCCAATTGGGTAATAAGGCATTAGCAGGATCTCTAAACATGGTCCCAACATTGGTTGCATGCTCAATACTTGAGTAAAAGTCTGTGTAATCTCCAATTTCTATTGGAAGCTCGTTTTCAATTTCTGAAATAGGGATTAGAACCTTTTTCAATAAGTCAACTTTGCTTTCCAAAGATCTGTCGCTGTCAGAAAAAAGCTCTTGAATGCGAATGCGCAATTGCCTCGTACCCTTTTTTCCTTTTTTCATTAGCTGATTCAAACGGTTGGTGTTAAAATCAAATTCTTCGAAGCCAATTCCATCTAAATTTCCTGACCTAAATAGTTCCAATAAATCAATGGCGTAATCACCTAATCTGCTTGCAGGTCTTGGGCTTATTGAATTATTCTTGATAATTCCAAAGGGGATGTTGTGTATTGAAAAATCAGAATTTGGTTCTATAGTTAACCATGATTTAAGGCTTGGGTCTAATTTAAATAGTGACATAAACGGACTGTATATATTTTATATAAAAAACAAAGGTATGACATTGGTTTGCCTTCTAAAAGATAAATGCAACGAAATTCATCTAACAAACGTCAACAAGATGTTAAACCTAATTCAACTTTTAATTGTTCTGTTAAATAACTATAGTTAAATTAGCCTCTTATTTTTTAATGATTTCATCAATTGCCCCTATGAAAAAGACTTTATACTTTATTGCAATTTTCTTTTCTTTATTAGTTTTTACTAATATTTCTACTGCTCAAATTGGAGTAGCGATAAGTGTTCCTGATATCTTGTTGGAAGAAAATTTTGATGATATTCCTGCGAATTGGAAATTGAAAGGCACTTGGACTCCTAGCAATCAGACTAACGAATGGCATCGAGATACGATTGTTACAAAGGATTTGAGTTCTGGCTCAGCAACTGATACCATAAACACAAGTAGCCAGTTTTTTATTGCTGAAACCCACCTCACAACACCTCAAATTAGTATTAAGAACTATACAAGTGTAGGGCTTGCCTTTGATCATATTTGCTACATCGGTGAACTTAATGATGCTACAGTGCAATATTCATTTGATGATGGAGTGACTTGGGATAGAATGCCGCCTTCCTCTTACAAAGGGCCTTTGCTTTATGATTTTAAGCAAGGTGATTATAAGTTTAATAAATTGAGTAATGCCGCAGACTGGCAAATTTTAACAACAACTTATATTTGGCCAGCTACTACAACAGCGTGGATAACTGAAGATTTTGATATAACGGATGTAATCACTAGCAGTGGAACTACCTCTGATTTTGTTCGACTTAGACTTACTTTGATTAATGACCCATCTGCCCCAAGAGGAAGGGAAGGAACTCACCGTTGGATTGTAGAAAATTTTGTTGTTAGGGGTGCAGATTGCGAACTAGTTCCTCCTACTTTGGACTTGTTAGATCCGCCAAGAAATTATCCTGTTAGGTACGAAGGTAGAGTTTATTCTGAAGGTCCTTGGGACTTTGATGCTAAAATAACTGACAAGTCAGGAATTGATACTGCCGTTATAGTTGCTATTCTTTTAAGAGAACCAATTATTCCTGCAGGGAAATGGGATACCATTGCAGTAGATACATTTGCTATGAAAAGGCTTTCTGGAGGTAATTTTGAAGGAAAAATAGCTACTTCTATAGATGGCAGTCCTGTTTTAATTTCTGATACAATCTCATGGAAAGTAATAGCATTTGATCGAAGTGATTGCGCTAATGGAAGGAAAGATCCTCCACAAGGTTATACATCTTTCAGGGTAGTTAATAATTTGCCAAAATCGTGTAACACTCAACCAATTTACGAATTCCCATACTATCAGGATTTTAACAGCACTAATTTTCTTGAAACAAGCCTACCAACTAATGGTCGAGAAGTGCAGCTTGCTGAAGATTGGGAAAATGTAGGGGGAGATTTTCATGAGTGGTATGTAACTCGAGGTCCAACTCCTACAGATAGCACTGGTCCCACAGATGATTTTCCTGGGGGAGGCAAATACCTTTATGTAAGATCAAAGAATTTTCAAGATAGTACGGCCTATTTGATGACACCTTGTTTTGACCTTGCGGATGA
>CAYPJC010000212.1:0-4522 GCA_964410855.1 uncultured Flavobacteriales bacterium
CAAATTTTTGAGTACGAATTAATACATCATTTACTGCCAAATTAAAAATAATTGGGTTAAGCATGTCCTTGGCTAAGTTATTCTGCAAACTATCGGCAAAAGGGTCAAAGTCTCCCTCGAGTTGTCTTCTCTTAAGTTCCCTAAAATAAGAGACTCCAATCATTCCTCCGGAAGAACCAGTTCCCATAACTACTTTTTTCATCAACTCCCCTTGAGTTAAACTATCTAAGTGTTGTAATGCTAAAAAAGACCAATGTGCAGCTCTTGCTCCGCCACCGCTTGCTGCAATAAAAATTGCTTTAGGCTTATCGCTTCCTTGTTTCTTTTTCCACAACTCAAGCATGCGAAGCGTTTTTTTATAATCTGCTTGAATTTTTTTTGAGTCTACATAGTCTATTCCTTCAGGGTATGGAACTTTAGTTTTGTAATCAAGACCATATGCCAAACTCTCGTAAAAGAAATTTTCCTTCTTAGAGACTTGATTAATTAAAACTAGAAAACCAATAATCACAACAACTGTCCATCCTCTGATCCAAGACCTTAGCGCTGATGTTATCATTAATAACATTGTAAATAGCAAGACTATTGTAGCCCCCGCAGGGATTATGAAAATTTCTTCTTCTCTAAATACACCTAGAACAATAATGGAAATAATAACTCCAATTTCAAAAAATGATGCATTGATGTGGTTCTGCCTAAATACTTGTGAAAGCATTTTTTTATCATAATGCAAATAAGGTCGTGTTTTTTTAAATTGGAATTTTGCGTTTAAATAGGTATCAACTCTCCAAGATTTTTTACTTCTACTATTTTTAAACCAAATCTTTTTATTCTTATTTAAGAGAATTTTTGCTGGTTCATTTTGTTTGCTATCTGAGCCTAATAAATTAGCTAATTCTTTTCCAAAAAGTTTTTCAAAATCTTTGTTTGTGGCTAAAAAATATGCCATTGAAAGTATCACGAAAATGAAATAACCTCCAATAAAACCGAGTAGCCTTAAAGCAATTTCTATATCTGTAAATGCTTCATTTGTTTTTAAGAAATCAATGGTCTGAAAAGAATAGCAAACAATAAATAGAAGAGGAATTGTAGCATTATTCACAGTGTATTTTAAGAAGGGTTTCGAAAGCGTTGCAAGGAATGGAAACCTAAATCCATTCATGATATAGCTGGATATATTAAAAGCTGTTACAAATCCTCCTAAGGAAAATCCAACAATAAAATAGCTTGAAAAGCTCAATTCACCCAAATATTCAGGCGCTAAAAAAAGATAGGGGATGCCATATTTTAGACCTAAAACTTTAAAAATGGCAAGAAAAAGTACCAACCAAAAAAGTAAAAGCTGTTGATTTTTTTTAAGGTGTACAAAAAGTAATTGAAGTGGAAAAAAATAGACCAAATTGCTGAGAAATTGAAATCCAGAAGATCTATTTTTATTCATGTATTTCTTTATTGACTAATGCATACTCAAGAACTCGTTTATGGTATTCAAAAGGTTTTAAGTCACTTAATCCTAATCCTTTTATAGAAGACTCGATTAATTCTTGGTCTGTTGCTTTTTCTGGGTTTAAATTATAGAACTTTCCTGAATCTATAAGTGCCTTTTTGGGAATAAGTCCAATTAATTCAGAACCTGATAGTTCAACTCCATATTTCTCAGCAACTTCTTTGGTGGTTTCAAATACCTGATTTAAGGTAGTTACATTAAAGTCAATCAGATTAATAGAAACTTGAGCAATTTTAAAGTCTTTAATATACCAGCCAATGGCTTTAACCGCTTTTAGAAGCCCTGCTTTGTAAATTGTTTTTCCATTCTTTTTCTCTATTGGTCTTCCCAAGGCACGGATATCAAAAGCAATTTCTTGGGCAATGTTGGCATCCGTGCTTTTTAAATTAATGTTATAGGCCACCAAAAAATATCTTGCACCTGTAACTAAACCTCCACTTTTAGGATTGAATTCATTGCCAATATCTGGCAGCCATTTTCTAGAAATTATTCTACTCTCCAATTTTTCATAATTGCCAATTCTATGGTTTGCCAAATTTTTACGATTAAGCTCTTTGGCAGAAGATTCATAAAAGAAAATCGGAATATTTAATTCTTTATTAATTTCAATCGCAAACGCTTCAACATAAGGAATTAGTTCTTCTATAGTTATCCCTGAAATAGGAACAAAAGGACAAACATCGCAAGCTCCAATCCGAGGGTGCTCTCCTCTATGTTTAGTCATATCAATGTGCTTGGCTGCTACTTTTATGGCCATAAATGCAGCTTCAAAAACCAATTCTAATTTACCTGCAAAGGTGAAAACAGTTCGATTTGCCGCTTTGCCGGAATCCTGATGCAACAACTTAACTCCTTCTATATTTTTGATAGCAGAGACAATAGCATCGATAGTATCTTGATTTTGACCTTCACTAAAATTGGGTATGCATTCAATGATTCGTTCCATGCGATTACAACTATGAGTTAGTGGTTTCTTTTCCTTTTATAAAATCACAAATCAAATAAGCCAATAATTTACCCACTTGGTCGGCAGAGCCTTCTTTTAAAGATGGAGCTGCCTCTGGAAGGTGCAAGTAATTAACATTTTTTTCTTTAGCCGCTTCACCCATAAATGCTCGTGCCATATTCGCAGAAATTCCGCTTGGTGTTTGAGCTGAACTTGGGAAATCCTGAATGCTGTCGCAATCAAGTTCTAATCCGAAGGAGTCATTTTTAACAGCATCTATTCCTTCTTTGATAGCATTCCTATAAGACATTTGTCCCTTCAAAACGGAGTCAAAGAAATTAAATTGTACCCCATCTTTTTCCATTTGCTTCAACATCTCTTCGGCATTATAGCTTTCGTGCAAACAACAGGCAAAGTAACTTGCTAGAAATCCCTGCTCTTTCGCATATGAAAATCCATTTCCGGAGTGTCTGCCTTCCAATGCCCTGTAATCTGCATGTGGATCCATGTTGATGCAATTGATGGCTTTTTTAAGGCCATTAGATGTGCCTTTTAACATCCCATATGCATTGTTATGTCCTCCACCTATGGCGATTGGAATTTTCCCGGCCCTAATAATTTTTTCTACAAATTCACTAATGGTGTCATCTATTTTAGCAACTAGGCTTCGCAGTTTTTCAATTTTATTCGAACCATAAGCTTCCATTTGAGTGAAGTCAAATGCTCCAACTAATAAAATAGAATCACCTTTTAAGAAACGATTGTCTTGCACATTCACCATTTTTGGTAAAAAGGCAGCCCAAGCAGAATCTGATCCAGCTTTTCCAAAATTGGCTCTAGGTCCTGCATCCTCGAGAATACCAAATACCACAAATTTAGCAGGACAATTGGATAAATCATTCAATAGATAATCTCCTCCGCATAGTACTTTTTCTCCAAGTTTAGTCTCTCCCAATCTCTTGGCAACAAGTTTCTCTATGTCTACTTTCTCTAAAAGGTTAATTTTCATGTTAGACCATTTTTCCGTTGATAATGACTTTATCGATTGGGACATTGCCAAATGAGTAAGGCAGAAAACCAATAGAGTTCATTTCTTTACTAATAATCAAGTTAGCTCTTTTTCCTTCAGTAATGCTGCCTACCTCATTTTCCAATTCCATGGCAAATGCGGAATTAATGGTGGCCGCATTTATGGCTTCTTCAGGAGTCATTTTCATTTTTATACAAGCTAATGCCACGGTAAAATTCATGTTTCCTGAAGGAGAAGAACCAGGATTGTAGTCAGTGGATAAAGCCGTAGCAACTCCTGAATCAATCAGTTTTCGGGCTGGGGGATAAGGATCACCCAAGAAAAATGGAGCAGAGGGAAGTAGTGTTGCAATTGTATCTGATTTTGCAAGACAGTCGATTTCTTCTTGATTTACTACTTCTAGATGATCTACTGATAGGGCATTATGCTGTACACTCATTTCAATACCTCCCATGCAATTAAACTGATTGGTATGAATTTTTGCTTTTAAACCATACTTTTTTCCAGCTTTTATTATTTGTTCTGTTTCTGCAACTGAAAAGGCCACTTTTTCACAAAATGCATCAATGTAATCTGCTAAATTATCCTTCGCAATTTTAGGTAGCATTTTATTGACAATCAAATCTATATATGCTTCATGATTCTCTTTAAATTCTGTGGGAAAGGAATGCGCACCCAAAAAGGTGGCTTTAATCGGAATTGGACTGTTTGCCTTCAATTTCTTAATAATTCGAAGCATTTTTAATTCTGCTTCTAGGCTTAAGCCATAGCCACTTTTTATTTCAAGTGCTCCTGTTCCCATCTTTATGACATCATTCAAACGGTTCCAAGCTGATTCATACAACTCGTCTTCTGGGGTTTGTTGTAGTTTTTTTGCTGAGTTTAATATTCCACCTCCTGCTTTAGCAATTTCTTGGTAGCTCTTACCCTTCAAGCGCATTACAAATTCTTCCTCACGGCTAGCAGCAAAAACCAAATGGCTATGTGAATCGCACCATGTTGGAAGTACGAATCTACCAGTGGCATCTATAACTTCAGC
>CAYPJC010000213.1:0-4511 GCA_964410855.1 uncultured Flavobacteriales bacterium
AATTGAAAACATCAATGAAAATTTCAATAGTATTGATATCGTTGTAAACAACGCAGGAATTACTAGAGATGGTTTATTAATGCGGATGTCTGAAGAGAATTGGGATGAGGTAATGAATACCAATTTAAAATCTGTTTTTAACATTACGAAAGCGGTTCAACGCACACTTTTAAAGCAACGCTCTGGTTCAATTATAAATATGAGTTCTATTGTTGGAATAAGTGGAAATGCAGGTCAATCGAATTATGCAGCTTCAAAAGCAGGTATTATTGGATTTACCAAGTCAATTGCCCAAGAACTAGGAAGTAGAAATATTCGTTGCAATGCAATTACCCCTGGGTTTATTGCCACAGAAATGACTGCTGAACTTGGCGAAGATGTAATGACTGAATGGTTAAAAAGTGTGCCATTAAAAAGACCAGGAACAACTGAAGATGTTGCCAATGCCGTTTTATTCTTAGCATCTGATCTCTCTACTTACGTTTCAGGCCAGACCTTGAATGTTTGCGGAGCAATGCTCACCTAATTAGTTCAATTAAATAGCCTTTTCATTGAATATAGTAAGTCCTTACCCGCTTTGGTATTTTTTTCTGTGCATCCTAGTCGGAGTATTAGTAGCTTTTGTGCTTTATCGGAAGGACAAAAAACTGGATGAATTTGCCCAATGGTTAGTTGCCGCATTGGCTATTTTT
This sequence comes from uncultured Flavobacteriales bacterium, assembly GCA_964410855.1. GTDB lineage: Bacteria > Bacteroidota > Bacteroidia > Flavobacteriales_E > Vicingaceae > JAVJQS01. Next base: position 693 of record CAYPJC010000213.1, read on the forward strand.
AGAATTCTGAGCGTCAGTATTATTTGTGCCTTGCTGTTATCACCTTTGGTAAAGTACTTCTCAAAAACGGTTGAAAAACCCATTTTTATCATTGCTACTGATAATTCCTCGTCTATGCGAGTGAATACTGATTCTTTAAACACTTTAATCTTGTCCATTGAGCAATTGAGGGAAAAGCTGAGTGAAGAATTTGAAGTGGCCTCTTTTCTATTTGATGAGAATACAAGAGAGCAAGATTCAACTCCTTTATTTGATGGTAAAATTAGTAACTATCAAAGCCTTTTTTCGGCCTTAGACGATCGCTTTGTCAATCGAAATGTTGGCGGATTAATATTGATTTCTGATGGGATTTACAATCAGGGGACGAATCCGATTTATTTAACGGACAAATTAGCTTACCCCATTTACACCATTCCAACTGGCGACACCGCAACTATTCGAGATGCAAAAATTGCCCAAGTCAGAAACAATGATATCGCATTTTTGGGAAATGACTTTGCTTTGGAAATTGATCTGCAAGTTAAAGAGGCCAAGGGGCAGAAGGTTACTGTAAAGCTGAGAAAAGATAATGAAACGGTGTACTCTGAAAATTTGGTGATTGATTCAGATGATTTTTTAACTACCCTAAAAACGGCCATTGAAGCAAAAGAGGCAGGAGTTCAGAAATATACGGTTGAGGTAGTAGCATTAACTGAAGAGCGAAATACCTTGAACAACCGAATGAGTTTTTACATTGATGTGTTGGATGGAAGGCAGAAAATAGCCTTGGTAAGCACAGCGCCCCATCCAGACATAGCAGCCATTAAGCGAAGCATTGAGGAAAATAAAAACTATGAGCTAAGCACCATTTTGCTAGCAGAATTTGGTGATGTTGCTGATTACGATTTAATTATTTTGCATAACTCCTTCAATGTAGACCAAACTGTAAATGGCCCATTGAAAAAAATCTTAGAAAGCGATAAGCCCCTTTGGTTAATTGGCAATGGTTGGGATGCTATGGGTGCTCAATTTGGAATTAGACCATCTACGAACAGAGATCGAACTCAGCGCAACGAAACATACCCTTTGGTGAATGAAAACTTTAGTTTATTCACGATTAGTGAAAACTTAACGAATCAGCTGGAACGCTTTCCGCCCTTAAATGGCTATGCTTCAAATGCGGATAACAAGAATGTAAATACCACGCTCTTTTATCAGAAGATAGAAGCCGTAAAAACTCAGTACCCGCTTTTTGTATTTTACGAGAAAGAGGGTAGGAAGGTAGGGCGACTTTTTGCTAATGGACTTTGGAAATGGTCGATCAATGATTTTGTAGAAAATAAAAGCCACGAAAATTTCGGCGAACTCATCGGAAAAACGATTCAATATTTGGCCCTTAAATCTGACCGCAGTAATTTTAGGGTAAGCACAGCAAATGAATATTTCGAGAATGAAGAAATTACTTTCGATGCACAGGTGTTTAATCAATCTTATGAATTAATCAATGAGGGGGAGGTATCCATAGCTGTGATTGACGAAAATAAGAAGCGGTATGAATTCAACTTTAATCGAAGCCAGAATGCTTATCGATTAAATATTTCTTCCTTACCACCGGGTAAATACAATTACCAAGCAATTACCAGCTTAAAAGGGGCGAAGCACAAAGACGGTGGAACCTTTACGGTAAAAGAGCTACAATTGGAGCAGATTGAAACGGTAGCCAAGCACAACCTCTTATTTCAACTTGCCAAAAATAGTGGAGGTGAAATGGTTTATCCAGAAAGAATGCAATCCATAAGTGAATTGTTGAACGCGCGGAATGACATTAATTCTATTTCTTACATGAACGAAGAAGTGGAAGATATCATCAATATTCGGTGGATCTTTTTTGTAATCGCAGGCCTGTTTATTGTGGAATGGTTTCTCAGAAAACGCAATGGCGCTTATTAATAAAGTGACATTGCTTGCTTGGCCGTTAGCTACTTAGCTTTTTTAGAGTTCATCTTATTCGTTATATTTGAAGGAGACATAATTTGAATAAAGTGCAAGAGTGTGCTTTAGCCAATTGTTGTACTTAATTGAGTAATATGAATATATTTTTAGATACAAATATTCTCTTCGCTGATCCATTATTAAATACATTTATTGGAGAGTTGCTTATAAAAAAAGCAGAGCAGAAGGAGCTGAAAATTTATATTTCTAGAATAACATATGATGAATTAATTAGAAATGTATCAATTGATATCAAATCGAAGCTTGATCGAATATCAAACGATATGATAAGTTTTACCGATAAATTTGGATTAGAGGAGGTTGGTATCCCTTACAACTCGATTGAAATTATTAAAAATCTAAAGTCTTTTTATGGTTCTCATATTAAAAGTGGAGTTATTAATGTTATTGATGTAGAGTTGTGTGATTTTAAAAAATCTTTAAAAGATAACATCAATCATAAGCCACCATTTTTTGGAAATAAAAAAGAAGAACACAGAGATAGTCTTATTTGGGAAGGTGTTGTAAGGAATTGTAATAATGACAAAAACTCTACAAACTTTTTAATAACTAACAATACAAAAGATTTTTTCAATGAGAAAAATGAAAACCTTGATGAGAATCTAAATAATGAAATTAAAAATATTAAAGCTTATAAAAGTCTAAGAGAATTATTTACTACAGAGAAATCCTTACTGTCTGATAAGAATAAAGCAGAATTAGAAAAGTGGTTTAGTGAACTTAACATAACGATAGATAAAATTGAAGAAGAAGGTAAAAAGTACCTTTGGAATCATTTGATCCCTAAAATTGAAAAAAGAATTGCAGAATTTCCTGTTAATTTAATTGATGAGAAAGAGAGTGATTTAAGTTTTATAACAGGGAAGATAAAAGAAGAAACAATTAAAGCACTTGAAATAAGAAGTTCTGACTTCTACGAAGATTTTGTGGAATTAGAGGTTTTATTCTCTGCAGACTTCACAACAAAAGTTCACTCACCTGATATAGTAAAAAGAAATTTCAAAAGTGTTCCTTACAAAGTAATGTTCAATGAATTCTCAGCAAGACTAACTATTGACAAAGATTTATTACTTAAAGTAACAGATGATGTATTCATGGTAACATCCTATTTTAAGAAAAACTAAGCACAACAGCATGTATATGGCATGTGCTCTACTAGTTCAAAAAATCAGTTGTTTAATTAAGTCGTTCAAAAGCTGTTAAGGTTTGCTTTTCATAGCTTGGGCAGCATAGCAGAATCCTTAAAGATGAGTAAGGAACCGAAATTTGGACGGAGAACGTTCCCTGCTTTTCGCTTTTTCACTATCTTCGAATTTCAAACAACAACTGTGGCACACGCCACGTACACAAAACATTACCATTCATTGGCATAATAAACCCAAACTCAGAATTTTAGAAATATGAAAAAAAGAGTATTTGATATGATTTTTATAATATTATCGGCTTCAATATTAATAGCATTATCAGAATATGGAATTTTGGAAAAACATATGGGCTTTTCATTAATTCCATTATTAATTGCATACTATTTAGGACAGTATTCCGAAAGGAAATTTAAAACATAAAAATCATATTTGCTTGTATTGTTAATACTTATTATACGAGACAAAAGGCACCACCAATCCTCTACTTGGTGCTTTTTTTGTATTTTTGGTACACATAAAGATAACGTGAGACAATATGCACCCTATTAAAAGATTAGAAAAACTACCTCCAAAACGAGAAAAAGTAGAAACGCTTAATGTTTTACGCCAATTAAGTAAATCATCAACAGCTTTAGGAGAGTTAAAAGGTATTGCCAAAACTATTCCTAATCAAACAATGCTT
>CAYPJC010000214.1:0-2381 GCA_964410855.1 uncultured Flavobacteriales bacterium
GTTTGTATGGGGCAGCTCATTTATTTTAATGAAAAAGGGCCTTTTATCATTTAGTCACGACCAAGTAGCTTCACTCAGAATTGCAATTTCGTTTATCTTCCTATCACCCGTTATCGTAAATAATTTTAAAAAAATTAAACAAAATCAATGGTGGAAACTTGTCGTAGCCGGACTTTTAGGAAGCGGCATTCCTGCCTTCTTATTCCCTTTGGCACAAACACAGATTAGTAGTTCTTTAACAGGAATGCTCAATTCATTAGTACCACTATTCACCGTATTATTAGGCATTACCTTCTTTAACATGTCTGTTAGGTGGATGAAAATAGTTGGAGTCCTAATAGGATTAGCTGGCGCAATTGGCTTGATAATGAATAGTCAAGCTTCGGCTGAAGCAAACAGTAATTTATGGTATGCTGGACTTGTCGTATTAGCAACCATTTGCTATGCCACCAATGTAAACTTCATTAAGAATTATTTAAAAGAGATTAATTCAATAGACATTACTTCATTTGGCTTTCTATTTATAGGACCTGGGGCAATAGTTTATCTTTTCAGCACCGACTTTACCACTATTTTAACAACTAATGCTGAGGCACCATTGCATTTATTTTACATTGCTTTACTTGCCGTTTTTGGAACAGCTATAGCCGTCATTTTATTCAATATGCTTATAAAAAGAATTTCAGCAGTCTTTGCAGCCTCTGTTACTTATATTATCCCTGTGTTTGCCATTATGTGGGGAGTTATTGATGGGGAAAGCATCAACTTCACCCAAATACTCTTCATTTTAATAATACTTATAGGTGTTTATATTGTCAACAAGGACAACCGTTTAGAGCGAAAAGAAGAAAAAGAATCAACAGAAGCAAAAAAAGTGAAAGAGTCGGTTGCCTAAATAAAACGTTTTTACTAAATTTGCCCTCCATTTTTGGAAAACTAATAAACCTTAAGGCATGTACGCAATTGTAGAGATAGCAGGGCAACAATACAAGGTAGAAAAAGATCAGCAAGTGTTTGTTCACCGTTTGGAAGGCAAAGAAGGTTCAAAAGTTTCTTTTGATAACGTTCTATTGACTGCAGATGGCGATAAAATTGAAGTTGGCGCCCCAGCTGTAAAAGGTATTTCTGTTTCAGCGAAAATCGTTGAACACCTGAAAGGCGATAAAGTAATCGTCTTCAAAAAGAAAAGAAGAAAAGGCTACAAAGTAAAAAACGGTCACCGTCAATACTTAAGCAAAATTCAAATTGAAAGCATTGGTAAGTCAAGTGCAAAAAGCACGGCTGCAAAAGCAGAAACGAAAACTGTTGAAAAACCAAAAGCCGAAAAAGCTGAAGTAAAGCCTAAAGCTGCTACTGCAGTTAAAAAAGAAGCAAGCAAAGTAGCTCCTAAAGCAGAAAAGAAAACAACTGCTACAAAGGTTGAAGCTGCTAAGCCAGCTACTAAAGCAAAACCAGTTGCTAAAGCGAAACCAGCTGTTAAAAAAGCTGCTGATAAAAAAGAGGACAAATAATCATTTAGGTCGTCAAACACTTAAATTGAGGAAGTTAAAATATTAAAACATAAATCATGGCACATAAGAAAGGAGCCGGTAGTTCAAAAAACGGTAGAGATTCGGAAAGTAAACGACTTGGCGTTAAAATATTTGGTGGACAGCAAGCAATTGCAGGGAACATCATAATTCGACAAAGAGGCACAAAACATCACGCAGGAGAAAACGTAGGAATGGGAAGAGACCATACGCTATATGCTCTTAGTGATGGAGTTGTTACTTTTCAAGTAAAAGGCAACAAAAAATCTTTTGTTCACGTTAAGGCATTGGCTGAAGCGTAGTTTAAGATTTATAAATCTATAAAAGCCCTTTGGTTGTCTAATTTAATTGGATAACAAAAGGGTTTTTTGCTTTTACAAAAATTAAAACTGTCTCTCTTAACTTTACAATCTAGAATCATTCAATAAAAAATGTTACAAATTCCGTTTCTTAGAGAAAACACATCTGATATTATTGAACGTTATCAGAAAAGAGGTTTAGATGCTAAAGAAAGCGTTGATAAAATCATAGCACTTGATAATCAACGAAAAACTACCCAAACTCAGTTAGATAATGAGCTAGCTGAAGCAAATCAATTGGCAAAACAAATAGGTGGGCTGTTTCAAGAAGGGAAAGCTGCAGAAGCAAATGAACTAAAAGAGAAAACAAAAAGCCTAAAAGAAAGTAGCCATCTATTAAAAGGAAAGCTACAAGAGATTGAAGAAGAACAGCTAGAAGCTCTATATCTGCTACCAAACGTTCCTAACCCTAAAGTTCCTAAAGGGAATAGTGAAGCTGATAATATACTTATTTCAGAGCATGGGATTGCGCCAAGTTTTGCATTTAAACCAA
>CAYPJC010000214.1:2418-4506 GCA_964410855.1 uncultured Flavobacteriales bacterium
GACTTTGAGCTTGGAGTCAAAATAACAGGGGCAGGCTTCCCTGTATATTATGGTAAAGGAGCTAAATTACAACGGGCATTAATTAACTTCTTTTTAGATGAGGCCGACAAAGCAGGATACAATGAGGTAATTCCACCTCTTTTGGTAAATGAGGCATCAGGAATTGGAACAGGACAACTGCCAGATAAAGAAGGTCAAATGTATCATATAGCTATTGATGATTTATATTTAATTCCTACAGCAGAAGTCCCTATTACCAATATTTACCGCGATGTTATTTTAAAAGAAGATGACTTCCCCATAAAAAATTGCGGCTTCACTCCTTGCTTTAGAAGAGAGGCAGGGTCTTATGGAAAGGATGTTCGTGGATTAAATCGATTACATCAATTTGACAAAGTTGAAATTGTACAAATTCAACATCCTAGTAAGTCCTATGAAGCTTTAGACCAAATGGTAAACCATGTAAAGGGCCTATTAGAAAAACTTGGTCTTCAATACAGGGTTCTATTATTGTGTGGTGGAGACCTAGGTTTTACTTCAGCAATTACATACGATTTCGAAGTATACTCAGCAGCGCAAGATAAATGGCTAGAAGTTAGCTCTGTATCTAATTTTGAAACCTTTCAGGCCAATCGATTGAAACTTCGATTTAAAAATGAAGCAGGTAAGACCGAATTAGCTCATACACTTAATGGAAGTGCTCTGGCTTTACCAAGAATTATGGCAGCTTTACTAGAAAACTTCCAAACAGAAGATGGGATAATCATTCCTAGTGTCTTACATAGATATTTAAACTTTGAAAAAATTATTAATGATGAAAAATAGTTTTCTTGTAGCTTGCTCTGTATTTTTTCTATTTTCTTGCAACACACTTATAAATGAAGATCAACATAAAAAGCTAGATACTCTTTCTTTCAAAGTTGATTCATCGCTGCAGGTTTTAAATGATATTGATAGTAGCAAAATCGCTATCATGAATCAAGGTTATTTAAGCTCTAAAGATTATCTTTTAGATAGTTTAAAAGACACTGTTGATAATAAAACCATCTTTTTCTTAGATAGTTTTATGAGATTGAAAAAACCCATAGGATTTTTAATGACTAAATACTCTCCTCTAAAAAGAGAAGCTCAACTTATACAAGTTCAAATATTAAATCTTGGAAAAGATGTTCAAAACAAACATGTTGATGAAGAACATTTTGAAAATTATTATTTATTAGAAAAAGCTAATTACCTTCAACTTGAAGATGCCGTTATACAAATAACTAGAGTTTACAATACTTCCTTAAGTCAATACGATAGGATGAAACCTAAGATTGACTCGATTATTATTCAATCAAAAAGTAAAGTAAATGACTAACCGTCTATATACTTTATTTTTTTTTACATTGCTTATTGGTTTAAATTCTGCTTTCGCACAGAATGATCTTAAGACGCTTTATTCTCTTGGAAAACAAGCAAAAGAGAATGGAGAGAACATTAAGGCAATTGGCTATTTTGAGCAACTTTATAAGAAATCAAGTAAAGAGCCGTATTACAATAATTTAGTGCAATTATATGTTCTGGAAGAGAATTTTGAAGCGGCAGATAAACTAATTAAAAAACGATATAAATCATTTCCTCAAAAAATTGAATTATTAGTAGATAGAGGCCATATTTATGAACTTCAAAAGGAAGAGAAACAAGCGGAGAAGTATTACAATCAGGCAATAAGTGAGACAAAATCAAGTGAACAAAAAGCTAGATTAGTCGCTAATCAATTTGGAAAATATGACCGTTACGATTTTGCTGAAGAAACTTATATAAAAGCCAGAAAAAGCCTTGACAACCCAAAATTATTTAGGTTTGAATTAGCAAATGCTTATGCCCAGCAAGGAAAAACGACTGAAATGGTTGATGAGTATTTAGACTTACTTGAAGGCAACAGAGGGTATTTACAAACGGTTCAAAATTTATTCCAGCGAGTTTTAAACCCTGACCCAGAAGGGATTCAGATGGAAAACTTAAAAAACCAATTGCTTAGAAGAATTCAGAAAGAGCCCAATCAATTGGTGTTTTCAGAATTATTGATTTGGCTCTATATCCAAG
>CAYPJC010000215.1:0-4505 GCA_964410855.1 uncultured Flavobacteriales bacterium
AAAGGCTGAATATGCAAAGTTTACTCCGTCATTAGCAAATACATAGTTAGAAAACTCAGGTATTGTCACCACCATCACACCATGAACAGTTCCTTTGTAATTACTACCAAATAATAAACTAGGTTGCTCTTCAGTTTCCACTGTACCTCTACTCATCTGACTAGCCCAAGCTGGATCTTTTGCCAGATCTGCATAAGCATCACTAGAAGTTAGAAGTAAATAACGTCTATCAGCATATCCTAAGCGGTTCTGTTTTGTCATGTATGGCTTTATTGCAGCTTCTTTATTAACTACAGCAGTTCTAGAACCTTTTTGAGCTAAATCAGCCAATCTAAATATATGATCTACTGTTAATTGATTAGCTCCAGCTGCAGCAGGCATAACTGCATCTGTTACTACAGCTCCTACTGTAGCTTCAGCAGCCCTTTTATCTTTACCAAACATTAAACGTGAATTAGATACTGCTTCACCAGCTGCTGGCGCATCAATACCGCATGCTATTATTTTAGCTATTAATTCAGCATACGTAACTGCCGCATTGGGAGCACCTCTATTAGCTTCACTAAATGCTAAACCAAATTGCTGCATCATGCGCTGAGTTTTTCTATACTCACCTTTTGCTAACAAGTCAGCTTTAAGCTCAGGATCGAACTTATGATTAATCTGTAATTCCTGTAGTAGTTTGTCAGTAATTTTTACACCAAAACGGAATTCTCCAATGATTAATCGCTCTACACCAAAAGTTAGTGAATCTTCATGCATGATCAACTGCGCTTGATCAAGTTTAATTGTTGGGGCAAAATTTTGTCTTTGGTTATATACAATTGTGTCACCACTACCAGTACCACCAGTTTTAACAAAAATTGGTGAGTCAGCTGTTTTTCCAGTGAATCTATCAAATATTGTATTATTTCTATATTCTGTTAAGTATGGATTTACTATATTTCTTTCAAAATCTAATGTTTGAAAGGGGTCATTTCTATCAAAAATAGCCATCGGTTTACCTTTTATTAAGTATTAAATTATTTGTTTTTAAGATTCTTAATAGATGGGTAGAAATCAATAGGCTAGATGCGGGTAGAAATCATTGAAAGTTAAAAGGTAAAAAAGGTAAAAACCAAGTGTCTTTTAAGTTTTAAATCAGTGTCCGATCTGTTTCTATATCAGTGTCCATATGTCACTTGCGAGAAACAAACTAAAGTTTAAGCATAATAGTCATTTTCAAAATATGAATTACCATTATCTTCTTTAGTCTTTGAATCAGATTTAGTATACACTTTTTTAGTGGTAGAGTCAATTTCACTAGCTAGTTCTGTATTATTTTTTTCTAACTTTTCTAATTTCTTCTTAAGCTTTTTAATATGTTTTATAATGCCACCATCTTCTTCCTCTATATCACCAAATATATCTCTTAATTCTGTTCCCTGATTTATAACATAATTTAAAGCTTCATCTGGGCTTTCGTCCTCCATATAGAGAATAGCGTCATCTTGTTGTTTACTAGTTAGGAGCGAGAAATATTGATAAAATGCTTGGTAATTTTTAATATTATCATTAGCTTTATTATATCTTTGAAATACCTTAAATTCATTATCTAGTTTTTCTTTTAAAGAATTACGATTATTAGAGCCTGAATCGGATGTTTTAGAATCCTCTATATCATCAGATTCATCACTTTCTAAAGATGTAAGAAAACTCGTAACATCCTCTTCAGACATTATGCTTTCTTCTTTAAGAGAATTAACTAACTGATTGATTTTTCGAGTATTAGCTAATAATTTCTTATTTTTCTCCTGTCCCCATTTTTGGGTTTTCTTCAGAGAATCTTTTAATAAGATAACATCCTCTTGATTATTAGGGGCGGATTTCTTTACCTCTTTTTTATCAGTTTCATCATTAAGTTCAGATTCCTTTGCCTTAGTTTCTTCCTTGGTTTCCTTAGGCTCCTTAACTTCCTTTTCGACTTTTATAGACGAATCACCGCCATAATAATCATTATCATCTTGAAGAGGCGCATTAATTGTTTCTACCTTATCATTTTGTTGTTCTTCTGTCATTTTACATAACCTCATTTGATTGTTTTTCTATCTCAGCCTGCTGTTGTTCTTCTTGCTGCTGCTGCTGAGCCATACCCATAATACGTAAATATTCCTCAGATAAATCATACGCAATATTTTCTCTAAATCCAAGTTCACGTAAGAACAGGGGTGAACTCATTAATAATCCAGGATTTGGACTATTCATTAATTCAGCAAATCTTGCTTTTTCCTCTTCTATGCTAGATGCAAAATTAGGTGATACATCTGGAAATACTTCAAAATTAAGTAAAGATATAGAATCATCCAAAGATGCTGTAGTAGTTTTTCCATTAGAAAAGAATTTAAAACTATACTGAAAATTCTTTAATCCTTTTATAGTATCAAGCATTATCTTGCCTTCTGATATCAACATATTCTCATAAGCAAGTACTAAGGCATTTTGTGCATTCATAGAGTTTGTAGCACGCTGCGCAATAGCTACCCCTGAAACTGCATTTGTTTGCTCTCCTTTTAACTCATCATACAAACCTGTTTGTGTTTCAAACTCCTTATAATTTGCCTGAATTAAATTCATACGATGATTTAAGTTTTTCTCATGATCAAGCACCTGTATTTCACGAGGGTTTTTAATAAATGCTACTCCATTTTTACTACGCATTTCATCTTTTAGAAAATTACGTAACTTATCTGTATCAACCTGCTCATCACTAGCGATTATTGTTTTAGCATCTAAATAATGTAATGTTGTCGACCAAAGAAAATTATGTGTTTTTTGTGGTGAGATCAAATTATCAACTACACCATAAGGAACACCCTGATAATCACGCTTTAATACTACTGGAGTAAGAGGTAAATATTGTTGATTTGGCACTTGTTCTGCAATGGGATTATTGGATATCAATAAGTTATCACTAAATATTCCATGCCAAATTTGTGTTCCATCTTTTACTTCTATTTTACCGTTGATAGATTTATCTTTAGCTATAGCCTCATCAAAAGTGGTAAATAATTGTTCATTAGGGATAGATTCAGGGTCAGGCTCTTCAGGAAAGAAAATAGTGGTTTCGTAATACTTAGCTGACTTCTTATAGAATACTTCTACTATTTTAATAGATCTACCGCGCGACCATGGACTATTCTCTTCTTGAACTACATTGAAGTTTGATCGTTGAAAACCCGAAGATTCTCTAACATTTGAAAATACTATTGAATCAGATGGATCAGTATTGTTTTCTTCAACCATATTATCAAATTCTTTTACAAATTCGGGATATTGATTTTTAAGTTTAACTGCAGCTACATAACGCTCTCTACAAACAAAATTAGAATCATCTAGTCTTGCGCTTCTATCATCTGGGTCCCAAAATACTTCTATTGGATCAACATACTCATAAGAAAACTTATTATTTTTGTAATTAAAATAAGACCAACCAACCCCACCAATTAAACTTGATGTGAATTTCTGCGAAGAGAAAAATACATGATCATTTTGAGTCTGTATTTCATAAGCTAAATGCTTTAAATACTCAGCTAACTTTACATGCTCTTCATTATCAGAACTAGCTTCATATCCAACTCTTTTACTAGAACGTATCTGCAAACTTACAAACGCATTTACTAGAGGTTCAATATTATTATACGTATATGGAGTAGCTCCTATTTCCTGCATATCTTTTAATATATGAGGATCAAGCCACTGGTTACCACGATAAAAACTAAGATTTATTAAGTATTGATTTAACCATTGTTGTCTTACCGAGGAATTGCTAGCGTACTCATAATAATCCTGTAAATCCTTAAGAGCTTTTTGCTTACCTATTGTTTGCTTTTTCATATTTGTTCATTTAACTCCGTATAACAAATCGTACAATCAAATAACTGGCTGTAACCATTTGAAAAACATAGTAAATTATCTCCATCTTTTAAAAAAACCTCTAAATTACCTAATGACATTAAATTATGACTTTCATTAGGTTGTATTAGTACATTTTTAACTAAGTAATTTTCCTGCTTAGGATTTTCTAAAAGTCTTACTATTTGTAAATTAATTCTAATATTAGCTTCTGATGTATTACAAATATTCACTGCGTTTAAAAAAGTTGCTTTTTCCACGCTAAGTAATACTGTTTTTTGGTCAGCTAAATTTGCAAATATCAAACTCTCATATTCAATAAAGTTCATTCAGTAATATTCACCATACTATTAACAAAACCTTCTAATTCTTGAAACTTACTTTTAAATAATTCTATATCTTCCAAAGAAGCTGGTTCTTGTTTTGCTTTTAATAAATAAAAATGATTACCCGAATGTTTTAAGAAATCTAATAATATACCGAATCTAGCTACTGATTCAGCGCAATCACAAATTAAAGAATAATCTTGTAAGCTGTTATTTTCCATAATTATACCAACGCTTTTTCTAAAGCTGCAATATTAGCCTTAATTAATTTAATATCAGAGATTATTA
>CAYPJC010000216.1:0-4500 GCA_964410855.1 uncultured Flavobacteriales bacterium
ATTCTCTTTTTCTTTATCGATTAAAAATTCATTTAAAAACTCTTTATCATTCTCGGAATATAACCTCAAGTCATTTACATTGTACTTTAATTGTGCTATGCGCTCAACTCCCATTCCAAAAGCAAAGCCTGTATATTCTTTTGAGTCTATATCACAGTTTTCCAAAACATTAGGGTCAACCATTCCACATCCCAAAATTTCTAAATATCCTGTGTACTTGCATACGTTACATCCTTTACCGGAGCATAGGGTACAAGAAACATCCATCTCAGCGCTTGGCTCAGTAAATGGAAAATAAGAGGGTCTAAGTCTAATTTCTGTCTCCTCTCCAAACATTTCTCTTGCAAAATACAAGAGTGTTTGTTTTAAATCCGCAAATGAAACATTTTTGTCGATGTAGAGGCCTTCTACCTGATGAAAGAAGCAATGCGCTCTGGCAGAAATAGCCTCATTTCGATAGACGCGACCAGGTGATATAGTCCTAATTGGTGGCTCAGAGTTTTCCATTACCCTTACTTGAACAGAACTCGTATGAGTTCTCAAGGCAATGTCTGGATTCTTAGCTACAAAAAAAGTGTCTTGCATATCTCGAGCTGGATGCTCAGGTGGAAAATTTAAAGCAGAAAAATTATGCCAATCGTCTTCAATCTCAGGCCCTTCTGAAATCTGAAACCCAATTCTATTGAATATTTCAATGATTTCGTTTTTGACAATTGAGATTGGATGCCTGCTCCCAAGTGTTCTTAGATTCGATGGCTTTGTTAAATCATCTTTTGAATCTAAGTATTCACCTTCTTCATTCTCTACTGCACTCTTTAGTGTTTCCACTTTTTCCTGAGTCCTTTGCTTTAATTGATTTAGGATCGCTCCAAATTCCTTTTTCTCCTCTACAGCAACATTCTTAAATTCAGCAAATAATTTTTTTAGCTCTCCCTTTGAGCCAAGCATTCTGATTCTAAACGATTCAACTTCTTCTGCACTTTTTGAAACAAATGCTTCTGTTTCTCTTAGTAGTTCTTTTGCTTTTTCTAACATCATTTATTTATCTTCATTTTAACGACATAAATCTCTTCTAGAGGTGTATCTCCCGGCTTTGTTGGGGAATTGGCAATCTTATCTAGAACGCTCATTCCATATAAAACTTCTCCAAATACGGTGTATTGTCCATCAAGATGTGGAGTGCCACCAATGTTTTCGTAGGTATCTAATTCTTTTTCTGTGTAAGGTTTACCTCTTGCTTCCTCAAACCTATCCATGTATTTTCTGGGAGTTTTTCTGCCTTGTACGATATAGAATTGAGAACCAGAACTCCTTCTGCTTGGATTAACGTTGTCACCTTGTCTTGCTGCAGCTAAAGCACCCTTTTTATGAATATGATCCGTGCTTAATTCTGCTTCTATGGTATATCCAGGACCGCCACTGCCAAATTTATTTGATTTCCTTGGAGGTCTTGTTTGTGGATCACCTGTTTGAATCATAAAATCTTTTATTACTCGATGAAACAAAAGACTGTCGTAAAATTTTTCGTTTATTAACTTTATAAAATTTGCTTTATGTAAAGGAGTGTCGTCATACAATAAAACAACAATTTCTCCTTTGTTTGTGCTTATTGAAACCAACTCTTGAGCAACTCCTGATTGATAAGAAAAACAGCTTAACAAAAGGAGTAAAACAATCTTGTTTAAAATATAATTAAATTTGTACTTCATGACTAAGAAACCTTTGGCAAAAGTATGAAAAAATTGAGGCTACCCTTATTCGTTATGCTTTTAGCATTTATAATCACTTCATGTAAGAAAGAGGTTTCTCCTGAAATAGAAATATCTGTTTTAAAAGATAATGGTCAACCAGCAGGAGGTGTGATCGTAAGAACTTCTGTTGATGGCGCAAATGGAGGAATTATCAATGAAGGTGTTCTCGATGAAGTAAAAACTGATAAATTTGGTAAAGCTTATTTCAAATATGACAACACAATTTTAATTGATGTTGCTGTTTATAGAGGAAGTGTAATCGTTGATTCAACTAGCATACTAGCTGAGACCAAACGACTCAAAAGAAACGAGGACAATACCTACGAAAGAACACTTATTTTTAGATAAAACTAGTTTCTAAGTAATCTATAATCCCTTGCTTTATCAACTGTTCTTGCTCTTGGTTATTAAGCCGAGGTAGTTGACTTTCAGCATTCCAATGTGGCCATCCATCTTTATCTCTTCCTTCATAGCTATAATATCCATAAGGTTGCAAAAGCGCACAAACAGCAACATGCATAACTTCAACCTTTTGATCTTTAGACAGTTTTTCCACTTTTTGCCCAAGCTCTTGAAGGCCAATTACAAATAAAATGGCCTGAACATCCATCTCTTGTCCGAAACGTATATTAATTTTTTTCGAGACCTCTTTCCACTTTTTTTCAAACTCAATTTCCATTAAGCCCAAAATTAATTATAGTTTCGTAGCTGATAACGTATGAATAAAATAGACTTCATTTTGGCCATTCCTCTACTTTGGGGGGCAATAATAGGATTTAAAAAAGGGTTTGTGCTAGAGCTAGCTTCTTTAGTGGCTTTAGTTCTAGGCGTTTTTGGTGCCTTAAAGTTTTCTGATTTTACAGCTCAAAAACTTACCACCTATTTAGAATTTTCAAGTACTTACTTGGGTTTAATTAGTTTTCTAATCACCTTTATAGTAATTGTTTTTGGTGTTTTCCTTTTTGCGAAAATGCTTAGCAAGGCATTAAAGTTGGTTGCCCTTGGATTGGTAAATAGATTATTAGGGCTAATTTTTGGTTTAGTTAAATATACCTTAATCCTAAGTTTTCTGCTTTATTTTTTCGAAAACATCAACCGTAAATTTGAGTTGGTAAGTCCTGACTATAAGAAGAACTCTTTACTTTATGAGCCCATTGAAATTGCTTCTAAACCTTTTAGTAAGTTGCTTAATTCTTTTGAAATTCCTGCCCTCGATCTAGAGAAATTAGAAGATAAAACCAATCCTATCTAGGGCTTGCTGAAAAAGTCAGAAGTGTTTTTGTACTAAAACCCTTGCACTTATTCTGATAAATACATTCGTAACGCGCTAAACAATATTAGCTTAACGCTTTTCGGCAAGCCCTATCTAATCTTCAATAGCAGCAATAGCTGGCAACTTTTTGCCTTCCAAATACTCCAATAATGCGCCTCCACCTGTTGAAATGTAACTGACTCGATCTTCGAAGCCAAACTTATTGACCGCAGCAGCAGAATCACCTCCTCCTATTAAAGAGTAAGCTCCGTTTTCAGTCGCTTCAGCAATGGCTTCAGCTATACTCCGAGTTCCTAATTCAAACTTGCTCATTTCAAAAACACCCATCGGACCGTTCCACAAAATAGTTTTAGACTTTTTTATAGTTTCTGTATATTCATCAATAGCCATGGGTCCAATGTCTAAGCCCATCCAGCCCTCTTTTATATCTAAATTATTAGCAGTCATTACCTCAGCTTCATTACTAAACTCATTGGCAATTATAGAATCAGTTGGTAAAAGCAAGCGCACATTTTTTTCTTTTGCCAATTCCAAAATAGTTGTAGCCAAGCTTAATTTATCTTCTTCTACCAAGCTTTTCCCAACTTTACCCCCTAATGCCTTAAAAAAGGTATAACTCATAGCTCCACCTATAATTAGGTTATCCACTTTGTCGAGCATTTTTTCAATCAATAAAATCTTGTCTGAAATTTTTGCTCCTCCCATAATAGCGGTGAAGGGCTTTTGACTATTTGCTATTAAATGATCGGCTGCATTCAATTCCTTTTCAATAACATAACCAAACATTTTTTTGTCATCATCAAAAAATGAAGCCATAATAGCCGTTGAAGCATGCGCTCGATGGGCTGTTCCAAAAGCATCATTTACATAAACATCACCTAGGTCTGCTAATTTTTTGGCAAAGGAAACATTGCCTTCAATCTCCATGTTATAAAAACGCAAGTTTTCTATGAGCAATACTTCTCCCTTCTTTAGTCCTTCAGCTGCTTGTTTAACCTCATCGCCGATACAATCGTTTACAAACTTGACCTTTGTATTCAATTTTTCGCTTAGCGTTCTCACAATGTGTTTTAAAGAAAATTTTTCTTGTATTTCCCCTTTCGGTCGGCCTAGATGAGACATTAAAATAATTGAACCACCATCCTTCAAAATTTTATTTATAGTAGGTAAAGCAGCGTCAATTCTAGTTTCATCAGTTATTTCAAAATTCGCATTCAAGGGGACATTAAAATCTACTCTAATTAGGGCTCTATGATGATTAAAATTATACTCACTAATATTTACCATATTCTGTATTCCATTTTAAGAAGGTGGGTAAAATTAACGTTTCTGGTTTGATTCAATAAATATTGAAGTCCATGATACAATTTAACTTATATCCAACTAGTTTCGATTATTTTTGAAACATGCAATTTAAAAACATAGTTGGGCAGCAAACTCTTAAGAGGCGGTTAATAAAAACTGTGAAAGAGAGTA
>CAYPJC010000217.1:0-4481 GCA_964410855.1 uncultured Flavobacteriales bacterium
GACTTACCATGAAAAAGTGTTCTATTATATAGATAAGCTTACGCTACCAGACGTCGACTCAATTATTAAGTCAGTAGATTATATACTGGAGTTAGCATCTCAAAATCTTGAATTATTTAAATATACCTTAAGCAACCTCACTTCCAAATATGAACGATCTGAGCAAATGGGAATGGATGCTGTTTTTGTTCACTTGGCAAAAAAATACTTTATGAAGGGAAAAGCAAGTGCTTGGTTTACGGATGAACAATTGGAAAAATTATCCGAAAGAGCAAATGCACTAGACCCTTTATTAATTGGTAAAAAAGCACCAAATATTGTAGTGAAAGATACTGCTCAAGAACAGTTTCTGGAATTATACAAAATAAAAGCAAAATATACCATCGTATATATTTGGTCACCTGAATGTGGTCATTGTAAAATTTCTACTCCGAAACTAAAGAAGCTATATGATAAATACAAAGATCAAGGAGTTGAAGTTTTTGGCATTGGAAACGAATTTGAAAATAAAGAGTGGTTAAAGTTTATAAAGAAGCATGATCTAAACTGGATTAATGGCTCAGATGGTGGAGACTTTAGAAGTAATTACAGAACACTTTATGATGTTTACAGCACACCACAGACTTATTTGTTAGATGAGAATAAAGTAATTATCTCAAAAAAAATGAGTGTAGAATCCTTGGAGAATATTTTGAAATTTTACCTTGAAAAAGATAAAAAAGAAAAAGAAAAAGATGAAAAATAAACTTGCACTTATTATTCCAGCAATTCTCTTAATTGTTGGGATAATAATCGCTTACGGAATGATAAAAGATGGCCGTAAATTGCCCATCTACTCCCCTGCTATGGTTAATCCTGACTTGGTAGATAAATCCAAGCAATCAGTTACTAAGAACCACACTATATCAAATTTTGAGCTAATCAATCAAGATGGTGAAGTATTCTCAAATTCTAATTTGGAAGGAAAGTACTACGTAGCTGATTTCTTTTTTACAACTTGTCCAACGATCTGTCCGGATATGAGCTCACAGCTAATGCGTGTACAAGAGGAGTATAAAGAAAAAAATAACTTCTTAATTATTTCTCATACCGTTCAACCTGAAGTTGACTCAGTAAGCGTTTTAAAAGAATACGCTGAAAGGTATGAAGCTATTCCGAACAAATGGATTTTCTTAACTGGCGATAAGACTGTGATTTACAATCTAGCCAGAAAGGAATATTTTGCTGCAATTACAGAAGGTGATGGCGGTCCTGATGACTTTATACATACGGAAAACTTTGTATTGGTTGATAAAGAAGGAAGAATTAGGGGTTATTATGACGGGACTTCCGAAGAATCTGTTGATCAATTAATTACCGATATTTCTATCTTGGAACAAGAATATGAAGATTAAAACCTTTCTATTTATATGTATTGCGTTAATCTTAAATGCTTGTGGACCTTACCGCGGTTTTAAAGGTGTAAACAAGAAAGGCATGAAGAATAATGAAATGCCGAGTGAAACGATAAGAAAGGATTACAAAAAGTCTGAGAAAAAGATGAAACGTCAGTATAAGAGGGAAACGAAGAAGCGTGCTAAACGCTTAGGAACAACTAAAAAAAGATAGTTTCTTAAACCCATATTAAAGCTTAAATGTAAAGGAGTCACTTTCTTTATTATAGACGGCAGAATCACCAATTAGCTTTTTTTGCAATGATTTATCCTCCTTAAACTCTTTTGGAGTGCATGAAATAATTCCCTTATTATCAAACAACCATATTTTATTGGCAACCTGCAGGGCGTTTTCAAATTTGTGTGATGAAAAAATAATTGTTTTTTGAAATTCATCCCGTTGCTTTTTAAGCAAAGCGAAAATTGATACCGTATTTTTTACATCTAGATGAGTCGTTGGCTCATCTAAAATTAGCAATTCAGTTTCTTGAGCCAATGCTCTTGCGATAAATACCTTTTGTTTTTCTCCATCACTCAGATGAGCCATGCTCTTTAAGGATAAATGTTTCAATTTACAACTCTCAATGGCTTTTGATATAATAATTAAATCTGCCTCTTTTAGCTTCCCCAGCCAATTAATAAAGGGGTATCGACCAAAGGCAATAAACTCTTCCACAGAAATATATTCGCTAAAACTCAATTGAGTACTTACCCAGCCCATTTTTTCAGCCAATGCTTTTTTACTCCACGATTCAATGGGCTTATCTTCTAAATTAATTGTTCCTAAAAGTGGTTTTAATTGACCTGCAATGCTTTTTAACAAAGTAGACTTCCCTATTCCATTCTCTCCTAATAATACAATAATTTCACCCTTTTTTACCTCCAAGTTAAGGCCACTTAAAACTGTAGTCTTTTGACCAGGATAAGCCAATTCTAAATTTTTTATATGTAATAGATTGGCCATTAAAAGCTTGAAGATATTTTTTGTTTACTGAATAAGATCCAAATAATTACAGGAATTCCCAGAATAGCAGTCACTGAATTAATAGGAAACTGTAAACCATTTTGAGGCAAAGCACTTAATATATCGCTAAACAATAATACGCAGGCTCCTATTAATATACTTGCAGGAATCAATAAGCGATGATTTGCTGACTTAAAAACCATTCTAGCTAAGTGCGGAACAACAATACCAATAAAGCCTATAGGTCCGCAAAAAGCAGTTGTAATACCTGCAAGAATTCCACTTGAAACTATGATTACTAAGCGGCTCTTTGAAACAGAGATGCCGATGCTTCTAGCATAACTTTCACCCAATAGAATAGCGTTTAAACTTTTTGAATATACAAATGCCATTAAAACCCCAAGAGCTATTACGAAACCCATTAATTTTAATTCTTGATAAGAGATTCCCGATAAACTTCCGAGAGACCAAATAATAAATGACTTGAGTTGATAATCTGTTGTAAAGTATTGAATAAGTCCAATAATTGCCGTTGCCACCGCTCCAAGCATTACACCTAAAACCAGCAGAGTCATCACATCTTTTACTTTTAAAGAAACCAAAAAAAGGATTAGAAGAATAATGAATGCACCTAAAATGGCTGCTACTGAAAAAGACAAGATGCCAGTCACCGTTATTCCAAATATCCCTGCTCCCATTACTAAAATGGCAACGCCTAATCCAGCACCCGAGCTAATCCCTAAGATGTAGGGGCCTGCCAGAGGGTTTCGAAATAAGCCTTGCAACAATAAGCCAGAAACTGATAATGCAGCTCCACATAATATGGCAGTTAAGGTCTTTGGAATTCGGCTTTCCATAATAATTATTTCATGAGCTGGTGAAATCGATTCTCCTTTTATTAAGTCAATAAAAGAGTCTAGTGGGATGTCAACAGAACCAAGCAACACATCCGTTATCGCCAAAACAAACAGCAAAATGGAAAGGGTTAAAAAAAATAATCGATATGACTTATTAAATACCAAGATATTCTTATTTAAGCTGAAAATAATAAACTAGTTCATGATCTTTCAATAGTCCGGGGTGCATTATTTTTATCAAATCAGCCAAAATTAAATCCGGATGGACTACCCCTGACTCCCAATAATCATTTGCGCCATATTCATTACTTCTCTTATAGTTGTTATACACTTGATTTTGCTGAAATGCCTTGAAAGCATCAAAATTGCTTCCGTTGGAAGAAATACTTTTTAAATCCAACACATTACCACAATTTATCCAATAATCAGCTTCGAGACCTTCATTAATGACCGTTTCTGTTGACAAGGGCACACTGCCAGCCTGTTTTAAATGCTTCCAGGTATAACTTGTATTTGCTGACTCAAAATAAGCCGCTTGAAATGACTCGCCTCCACTTACATACCAGTTTCCCTTCCATGGGTAACCCATAATGACTTTTGGTTTTTCTTCTTTTGATTGAGCAATCTTTTCTATTTCTAGATAGTTTTTTTCTATTTCACGATAAATTGAGTCTGCTTTTACCATTGAACTTTTATTAAAGAAAGCTGCCATAAAATAAATCCAAGAAGACTTTGCCAACGGTTTTTGCTCCATAAACTCAGCAATCAAAATAACCTTTTGACCTAGGTTTCTTAGGTGCTTTATATTTTTAAGTCCCCTTGCATCAATGGCATAAGAAAAAACTAGATCAGCATCCAATTGAATCAATTGTTCTTCATTTATCTCTGCTAAACCTAATGATTGAATTTCACCACTAGCTGTCTTTTGCTGAAAATCTTTACTGTAAAATAGTTTTGGATTGGTAGTCCCAACAATACTTTTTAATTGTCCTATAGGTTCTAAAAACCCTAAATGAGTCGTTGATGTAATAACTACACGTTCAATGGGTGATGAAATAAAATGGGTGATATTTTCAATATTTGGCTTAGCTTGAGTCTTTGGATACAAACAATATCTCTCTAAATGATTGGAACCTACAAAAGGCTGACTAATGGTGAGGATATAAATGTTATTCTCTAAGGTATCGATGCTGAAATGAGACTCCATTTCTTTAAAGCCTTCTGATT
>CAYPJC010000218.1:0-4452 GCA_964410855.1 uncultured Flavobacteriales bacterium
TTTATGGCTTTTATTGCAGCAGCAATAGCAACGGAAGAATTTTTTGAAATTTGATCTGCAATTTCTAAACATTTATTAAGTAATTCACTTTGCTCTACTAAATGGTTAACTAGCCCAATTCTATATGCTTCATCAGCTTTTATCATTGCTGCAGTTGAAATCATTTCAAAGGCTTTTCCCTTGCCAGCTAATTGAGCCAAACGTTGAGTACCGCCATAACCTGGAATTACTCCCAAACTTACTTCAGGAAGACCCATTCGTGCATTTGAAGATGCAACTCTGATGTGACAAGCCATTGCTAATTCTAAGCCTCCCCCTAAAGCAAAGCCATTTACGGCTGCAATAACTGGTTTATTTAAATTTTCAATTAAGTTAAATAACTGATCTTGTCCACCTTGTGCTAAGTCTTTTGCTTCTGACTCTTTGTAATTCTGAAACTCAGATATATCAGCTCCTGCCACAAATGCTTTTTCACCTGAACCAGTTATAATGATTGCTTTTATTGAGTCTGTATTGGCTGCTTTTTGCAAAGCCTCACCTAACTCTTTGATGGTATCTTTATTTAAGGCATTGAGTTTGTCAGGCCGATTAATAGTAATGACCTGGGCATTTTCTCTAGATTCAATTAACAAGTTTGACATGTTTCAAATATTTTAAGCAAAAATAGGAGAATTGTTATGCAATAGGAAGCTGTATCGTAAAAGTTGTCTCTCGGCCCTTTTGGGAAGTCACTTCGATTAATCCTCCCATTTGTTCAATCATGCTTTTTGACATAGCCAATCCTAGTCCTGTGCCTGAAGATTTTGTTGTAAAATTAGGTTCAAAAACTCGCTTGAGATCGTCTTCAGAGATGCCTATACCATTGTCATAAATACTTAAAATGTAATTTTTAGCGTCTTTTTTTAACCGAACTTCCACAACAGGCTCGCTCTTTTGCTCTATTGCTTGATTGGCATTTTTAAGCAAATTATTCATCATTCGAAGCAATTGGTCTTTATCTGCTGATACAAAAGCTTCTCCAAGATTTTTTTCGATTTTCAAATGCACATTTGAGTTTTTCGAATACAGGTCTACGATATTCTTTAGAATTGGAATAAGATCAACACGCTCTATTTTTCTTTCAGGGAGCTTCGCAAAGGTGGAAAATGCCGTCGCGATATTACTTAGGCTATCTATTTGTTCAATGAGGATTTGAGTGGTTCGGTTTATTCTTTCTTTTAGGTTTTCTGGGTTTTGCTTGGTAGCCATTTGCAGGTGTTGAATACTCAGCTTCATGGGAGTTAGTGGATTCTTTATTTCATGTGCCACCTGCTTGGCCATTTCTCTCCAAGCTACTTCCCTTTCAGATTTTGCCAATAACTCAGCACTTTCGTTTAATTCGATTGCAATTCGATTATACTCTTTAACAAGGGTACCTATTTCGTCTTCACTTTTCCATTCAATCAATTCAATGGACGAACCTATTTTAAGACGCGCAATTTTTTCCCTTATCAGAAGTAAAGGTTTTGATAATTGATTAATAAGTAGAATTGAAATAAACAATGCCAAAATAAATACCCCTACATAGATATTGATTGTGGATACGATAAAGTTTGATATTTCTTCTTGAAGTTTCCCTTGTTTTACGAAGTAGGGTAGATTGATATATCCAAGAACTTGATTCTCATAATTCCTGAAAGGCATATATGCAGATGAATACTCCATCTTACCTATTTTTTCATTTTGAACCCACTCAGCTTTTTCAGAATATGAAATTTCTAAAAATGCCATCGGATTCATTTGTTCACTCTTCAATCCTTTTTTAAAGATTTCAGGTCTAGAACTTGAGTACAATTCACCATTTTTATGGTAGAAATTGATGTCTGTATAAAAAACATTTGAGAAATCGATAAGCAGACCATTTACATAACTTTTTAATCCATTGGAGAGTATTTCTTCGCCGCCAATTTTATTTTCCATCTCTAGATTAATGGATCTTAATTTTTCTTTCAGGTTGTTACTATTCTTAATTTGATACTGCTTTTTAATGTAGTAAGTAGATCCAATAGCAACTAAGATGAGTGCTGTGAATATTGAGCCAATTAGGAAGAGTTGAATTTTAAAGGAGAAGTCCCTCCATTGTGGTCTCATGTGAAATGGAAAATCGACTAAGCTTAAAACAAAAAAGATGAATACAAATGCAAAGAGCACTATTAAATAGGCAAAAGAGGTAAAAAAGTCTATAGTAGTTGATGATGCGTAACTTAAAATAATAGTTATACTGCCATCTTTTTGATATTCGGTATGGTGATAGCCTAAAGTTTCATAATCGTAAAAGGTGTTTGCGCTTAGTTCATTGATCTTTAGACTTGTTGAATAGTTGTAGTTGCCATTCTTAAAAATCAATTGCCCATTTTCATAAACGGCGTAATCATAATCGCTGAGGTTAATGTTTTTAGTGTCATTATTACCGTCTAATAATAGCTCTGGATATCCTTCATTTTCATTGAAGTAATTTGAACTCAACTCAATGTATATCCTATATGTGTTAGAGTCAACATTAATTGGAATTTCACCAATATAATCTATTCGTCCGGCTAGATTTTTTAATTGAAATAAATTACTAGAGCTGATTGCCGTGCCTTCTAATCGTATTCGATTTTGGAAATAATCGTAGCAACTTATCGACCCTCCCCATTTGCTATTGTACAATGAATCCTTTGAGCTACAAACAGATAATAAGATAGAGTAATCTTTCCAATATGAATTGAAGTACTTCTCTTTCAAATGCTTGTCAATTTGTTCCTTGTTTTCCCAGTAGTTAGCTATGCTTTTCTTAAGAAAGGCATCAGCTCTTATTTTCTGTTGAGATTCATCAAATAAGTACTCTGCCACTGGATCCTTTTCTTCAGCGAGTTTTTTGAGGATAACTCTTGCTGCTGACTTTTTCTTTCCCTGAATTTTTACGTTGCTCCAATAGGCCAAGGTTGCGGAACAGATTACTAAAACAAGAATTGAGAAACGAATCATTCTATTTTTTGAATCATATGAATACAGCCACATAATAATAAATACTGGAATATGCCAGGTATGAATGATAGAAATCTGTTTCTGCCAGCTTATAATAGAAAGAAATAATCCTAGAACGACTAATAATAGAAGTAATCCTCTTTTTTTTGTGGCGCTATTTTTTAAGATGATTAGCGTAACATCTATGAGTAGAACGGTACAAATAAAAAGCAGAATAAACGATAGGTAAGAGATTAAACTTAGCGCGTTTAGCTGAAAAACATTGTTTAAGTCAAAGTTAATTTGAGAAGAAGCTATGCTCTCAGAAATTAGCTCAATGCTTAGCCAACCAAAACCGCAAGATATAATTAAAAAGAGTGCTGAAATGGCAACACTTTTTATATGCTTTAATCTTTTTTTAAGCCAATATAAAAATGCAGAGAGGCTTATTAAATGAAGAATTAGGTCGCCTAATGATGGAATGAAAGTAGAAATAGCAAACCAATTGGATTGAAATAAATCACTGTATTGCCATGCAGGGGGGAGATTAAAAAATAGAAAGCTTCGAAATCCAATTAGCAGGGATATAATAATTAAACTTTGGTAAAAGATGCTGCTTGCAATCAGAGAAGGGATAGCAGATACAATGTATATAAGACTCAGAAGAAACAGGAAGGCTATTATTTTTTCAAAAAGCCTTGTTACATTGTCGTCAATTGTTTCTAAGTAAAACAGTTTTTGACCATCTAAACCAACAATTAAATTCTCTACACTTCCCTCAAGAGAAATATCTTTCAAGTTAGAATAGTCAAAATCACTGTGGAAATTATTGACTAAAAAACGATTTTGAATTTGATAATTGGTTTTTATGAGGTAGAGAACAGCATATATAGAATCTCCTTTTTGAAGCAAATGCTTTCTTTGCCATGCATTGCTACTTGCATAAAATGGACTGTCGGTTAAAAATGAATCAATATCAATAATTGTAGCATCTTCTGACCAGAAGTCTAATGTATTTTTGTGGAATATGAAGAAGGAGAAACCTTCATCCTCATATTTTTTGTGAAATTTTTTGGTATTACTTAGAAGAAATTGATTTCGATCTAATCTACTTAGCTCTTCTAGGTATTCTAAGGCTTTTTCCTCCTTAGCTAAGACTTCTTCTTGAAAAGCTATTTTTTGAAGGTCCAGCAAATCAAATTGGTAGATACTAGGAAAGTAAGCCAAAAGAGCTATGCCAAATGAAAGAATTAAGAAGAATAATTTTTTATTCCGCATCGTTTTCAACTATCAAAAATGATTCCTTTTTCGAAAGGGCTAAGCATATTAGCTTAATGAAGCTGAAAATTTGCCTTTTTCTAGGCTAACTTCAATGTGTTATTTTAAGGTTGTAGCCAAGGACATACCAACATAATCAGCATTTACTGGGAATCTTTTGTGGCTCCTATTAATTAAAAACGCAGT
>CAYPJC010000219.1:0-4432 GCA_964410855.1 uncultured Flavobacteriales bacterium
GTTATTTAACATATGAGTCAATATTTCTAATTATTAAAAATCTTTTTTTTAAAATAAGTTTGATAATTTCGAACCTCTCCTTTTTAAAGAACGAAGAAAATTCGCAACTTATTGTCTTAAGGACTTCCTCCTCAACCTTTTCGGACGATAATTCTTTAATAATTTGGCCATAATCACTTTTGTTTTTTTCTTTAACACATTTTATCAATTCAAAATGGTTTACTGCATTGTTACCCTCTATACTAACTCTTGGGCTAGCATCTCGAATGTAATTTAATACTTTTTTCCCACCCGACTTATATTCATTAAGCCTTTTTATGATATTTTCATCACTTAGGTTCCACATTAAACCCCTTGCTGAATCATAAAGGGGGGCAAATGTAGGTCTTTTTTGTTTTTTTTTCTTTGTACCAATGATTCCCCAATTATAAAAATGTCTGTCATTATTTCCTGCAATAGCATCAAAGATGAGCATTTTAACAAATGAGCACATGAGTTCATCACAATAGTCTGGGTAAACTGAATCTATAGCACCTTTAATAAATTCAAACGTAAATAATTTTCTTGCATTATTCTTGTCTATAGCTATTTCCTTTGCCATATCCATATCACCAATATATTGTCCACAAATCTCTGCTCCATGAACCAAGACCTCATCTTTATTTAAAAAGTATTTACTTAAAAAACGTATTTGATTATTAGCATTAACTAATTTAATTTCATTCATTTTTACTCCCATCACTTGCCCAATTCGATTAATGATGAACTCAATAATAGACTCATGTGGATACCACTTTTCAGCTGATTTAGCTATATATGGAGACCAACTCTTTAAATTTCTTTTATGAAACCGATTTTTCTTATCGTAAAAGTATGCTCTAATAAATTGTTTAGGGGCATCGCCATCTAAAGCATATTCTTCAACATAATAATTTTTCTCTTTAAGTAATGGGATTTCTTGCTGATAGACCTCCCCCGAACTATTTAAGGATAGTTCAATTCGCAAACTAGTAGATAAATTTGGTGTAGACAATATTTATATTTTTCTTTGACCAAGATAAGAAAACCTAACACTTTCTATATTTTCTCACTCAATTCTTTCACTTTCTTAGCCCATTCGTTTAAAATCTTCTTTTGGTTTTCATAATCATCTACAAAAGGCCCACAAACGATCTCTAATTGAGTAATCTTTGC
This sequence comes from uncultured Flavobacteriales bacterium, assembly GCA_964410855.1. Lineage (GTDB taxonomy): Bacteria > Bacteroidota > Bacteroidia > Flavobacteriales_E > Vicingaceae > JAVJQS01. The sequence continues at coordinate 1,195 of CAYPJC010000219.1, forward strand.
TTCTTCATTCTCAAAAAGAAGAAACTTTTCAGTAAATGATAAACCATCGTAATCATTTTGGATATAATAATTCCCAAAGAGTTCATTCGCATAATTAGAAGTTGACACTCCTGATTTCTGGTAGTGATAGTTAACATTTGTTTTACCCCTCCAATCTTTTTTAAATTCATTGCGCTTATCTAAAATGGCTTGAAAAGTAGTTGCATATTCAGGTTTTGTTAAAACTTTTCGAATGGCATCGGTACTGGCAAAAATTGTTACCGTTTGCGAAAAAAACTGCGATGCCGGCTCCTTTTTAATTTCATTATCCGTAAGAAACCTTATTTCACTTAATCGAGCACTGCCATTACCTCCATTTAAATACCTAAAGCCAACTACAGAGTCATTATCAATATTTAGGGCTTGTATTACGATAATTAATTCTTCTCTTTTGGAATAAGGACTTTCAAAATGCGCTAACATAGGCATAGAAAGGTCCAATGGTTTTGCATTGGGGTACTTTAGAGTATCTACAAAAATCAGGGAATTACCATTTTGTGTTTCCTCTTTGGTGGACATTCTTCCATTTACAACAGGTACACTTTCCCAATCGGATATATTCACTGCAGGAAAACCCTTTAAATTATCAGGGCAATACCAACCACCGTACCTGTGTGTTGGAACTTTAATAGTTTTAACTTTCTGATTTGTTAGCTCAACCTCCTTAACAGACTCTGATTTGTTATTTTGCGAGCAGGCTGCAATTGAAGTAAGACTGATTAGAACAAGTACTAAAAACGATTTATTTTTCATGATAGATGCTTTTTGATTTCAGCCATAAAAGTAGAAGGGCATCCATAAGTAACTGTTTAAATAAGTGTAAATTAATGTAAATCTTGTGTAATTTATTTTCAAAACCATATTAATACCGCATCTATTCATCATTTTTGTTAAATGATATGGATCAAACTCCTAAAACATTTATTTGCGCTATTCGTCACACTCACATTATCTTCTAGTGTAAATGCCGAAACGGATGACCAGCGCATAAAAATAGCACTTCGCACCATAGGGCATGAATTCTTATTACAATTAAACGATAGTACTTCACGCGTTTTACCCATTGAAAACATAGATGGGCGCTATGCTGTTCAATTTGAAAGAGAGTTCTCTTTTGAACCCGACTTTCTATTTATTGCCACTTTTAAAGAGCTTGAAGAATCTAAAATAATGGATGGATATATCGTGGAAGTAGAAGAATGCGAAACCAAGAAAGTGGTCCATAGCTTCGAAACTAATCGTAGTAAAAATAATGACAGTTTAGCTTGTAAGTTAAGAGAGTTACCTGAAAGCTGTTATATATTCTACTTTACATTAATAGAAGGCAATCAACTGAAGGAGAGTTGGATATATAAGAGTTGGAGCAATTGGTATTTGATTATAATTTTAGTAATAGCTGCTATAGCTTATCTAATCAAGAAAAAGAGAAGCCAAAAATTGAAGGCAGATTTAATTGATATGGGAAAATTTCAGTTTGATCAAAAAGGAATGTCCTTGCATTTGAAAGAGCAATCAATAGAATTGTCGAGTAAAGAAACCGATTTGCTTTTTCTGCTATTTTCTAATGAAAATAAAACCTTGGAGAGAGAATATATTCTAAAAGTAGTTTGGGGTGATGAGGGCGATTATGTAGGCAGAACATTAGATGTCTTTATCTCCAAATTGCGTAAAAAATTAGAAGCCGATTCCAGTTTAAAGATTATCAATGTAAGAGGAGTAGGGTATCGCTTTGTGATTAAATAATTCGATTGGCGCAGCACTTTACAATATTATATTTCTTTGAAAGTACAGCTTCCCCTTTTTTATCTGCTTCTAAATTCTGTTTAGGTAATAAAAATTAGAGCAATCATGCTTGTTAAATTCGGAGTCCAATTCCAATTCGAACCATGATATTGTTGGGAAATAATTCGATATTAAATTCAGTGGTTTTCCTTTCTGATTCACTAAGTATAGGATTTTGATCATTACTGAAATCAACATTTGCTTCGAAGATATTTATAGGAACATTCAAATCCATGTACCAATTTCCTTTTATATCATAATTTATTCTAGGTACAATTGCTAGTAGAGCTCCAACTTGAACCTGTTTCTTGGGAAACTGACTACTTACGGTTGGCATTATTATAGCGTTCTCAAAGAATGGATTAATTGATATTCCAACATACGGATGAAATTTTGTTTCTTCAGTCTTTTTGCCCAACGAAAAGTTGTATTCATATCTAAATGCAACGAAAATTTTTGTGCTTTTCACACCGGCAATCACTTCTGATCTACCTAGACTGTCATTTGAAATAATTGTTTGGTTTTGTTCCTGATTAATCAAAAATCGAGAGATTTCAAATTCATGAAAATTTCCATTTGTTAACTCGATAGTATAAGCAGGAGAGAAGTATCCCAATTGATAATTTTTATTTTTTTCAGTGGTTATGTTGTTTGTGATCGAGTCAGTACTTGAAACATCATCTTCTGTTACAAAATTAAAATTTGTATAAAGTTTTATTGATTTATTATTACTGTATTGAGCTAATGATTGACTATTTATGAAAAGAAGGAGGAATAGAAAATGTAGAATTCCTAAGGTAAAAAAGCGACTTTTCATGAGCTTGAATGTTTGAATTTTCAAGCAAACGTTCAAGTTAGTTTTTTAGTATAAATTCCGATAAAGTCTCATTCCAAAACGCTAATTTTTCGAATATTACAAGCCCAAAGTAGCCAAGTCATTATGATCTAAACCTACTTCAAGGGCTATTTGCTTATTGTATGCTCTAATTTTGCCATTTAGAGTAAATAGAACATATAACCACCATATGCCAACAGCTCCAACAGTTATATAATATAAAATCTGTTTAGCCATAGAACCCATTGAGCCATAACTCCACCCGAGTAAGAGAAATAGAATCCAAATTTTAGTATTATCGAGTTTACGCCCATTATAGATATTGATTCTGTCTGATTTACTTAATTCTTCATGCATAATTAATGGTTTAGTTTAGTCAAATATATAAATTGATTTGAATAAAACAAGATGTGTTCAAAATAGGAGAAAAGAAAATTTGAGAATGGGGAGACAAGTATCTCTAATTTGGAAGAAATTTGACTAAAAAAGTGTAAGCGATATGCAAGTAAAAAAATCGGGAGTCCAAGTGATTGAAATATCGCTTTGATATTTAATAGGATTAAAATCGGATTGCTTTAAGCG
>CAYPJC010000220.1:0-4388 GCA_964410855.1 uncultured Flavobacteriales bacterium
ACTTCGCCTTCTTCGAGTCCCATTCTATCCATCAGCTTAGCGATACGGTCTGATCCAAACAGCCTCATCAAGTTATCTTCTAACGAAACATAAAATTGTGAGCTTCCGGGGTCTCCTTGTCGTCCGGCTCTACCTCTTAATTGTCTGTCCACTCTTCTAGACTCATGCCTTTCTGTTCCAATGATTGCCAAACCTCCTGCTTCAATTACCTCTCTTGATAGCTTAATATCTGTTCCTCTACCAGCCATGTTAGTGGCGATAGTTACGGTTCCAGGCTGTCCAGCCTCAGTTACAATATCAGCCTCTCTTTGATGCAATTTAGCGTTAAGAACATTGTGTTTAATGTTCTTCATTTTTAGCATTCTGCTCAATAATTCAGATATTTCAACTGAGGTTGTACCAACAAGAACAGGTCTTTTCTTGTTAACTAATTCAACAATTTCATTCGCTACTGCATTGTATTTTTCCCTTGTGGTTTTAAAAACCATGTCTTCTCGATCATCTCTAACAATTGGTCTGTTAGTTGGAATTACTACAACATCTAATTTGTAAATATCCCAAAGTTCGCCAGCTTCAGTTTCTGCTGTACCCGTCATTCCTGACAGTTTGTGATACATTCTAAAGTAATTTTGAAGTGTTACTGTAGCATAGGTTTGGGTGGCTGCTTCCACCTTCACATTCTCTTTAGATTCAATTGCTTGATGCAGACCATCAGAATACCTTCGGCCTTCCATGATTCTACCTGTTTGCTCATCAACAATTTTAACTTTATTGTCCATGACAACATATTCAGTGTCTTTCTCAAAAAGAGTGTAAGCTTTAAGAAGTTGATTCACCGTATGAATTCTTTCGGCTTTGATAGAATAATCTTGAACAATTCTATCTTTTTCAACTACTTTATCCTCATCACTTTTTCCTGTCTTTTCAACTTCACTTAGTAAAGAACTAATGTCAGGTAGAACATAGAAGCTTTTATCTTCATCTGTTTCAGAGATTAATTCAATCCCTTTTTCAGTTAACTCAATGGAATTATTTTTTTCATCGATTACAAAAAATAGCTCAGCATCAACCAAATGCATTTCCTTGCTTTGGTCTTGCATGTAAAAGTTCTCTGTTTTTTGGAGTTGAGCTCGAATGCCACCTTCACTTAAAAATTTAATCAGCGCTTTATTTCTTGGAAGACCACGAAAACTTCTTAAAAGAGCCATTCCACCTTCCTCTGTTAACTTTTTTTGTTCTTTACTATCTTCAGAGTCAGTTGAAAGTTTCTTTTTTGCATCAGCTAAAAGGATAGATATTAATCTTTTTTGAGCTGATACTAGTTTGTCGATTATCGGTTTTAGCTCAGCAAATTCATGAATGTCACCTCTTGGAGTCGGTCCTGAAATTATCAATGGAGTTCTAGCATCGTCAATTAGAACAGAATCAACTTCATCAATAATAGCATAATGATGCTTTCTTTGTACCAATTCTTCTGGAGTTCGAGACATATTGTCTCTCAAATAATCAAAACCAAACTCATTGTTTGTTCCGTATGTAATGTCTGCTTGGTATGCTTTTCTTCTTTCTAGAGAGTTTGGTTGATGATTATCAATACAATCAACCGTTAAGCCATGAAATTCGAATATAGGACCCATCCATTCTGAATCCCTTTTAGCCAAATAATTATTTACAGTTACCAAATGAACGCCTCTGCCTGCAATAGCATTTAAATAGACAGGCAATGTAGCAACAAGTGTTTTTCCCTCACCTGTACCCATTTCAGCAATTTTACCAGAATGCAATATTATGCCCCCAATCAACTGAACATCGTAATGCACCATGTTCCATGTAATTTCTGCCCCTCCAGCATTCCAGCTATTCTTCCATAACGCTTTATCGCCTTCTATTGAAATGCTATCTCTTTCAGAAGCCAAGTCCTTATCCATTTCACTGGCGGTCACTTCAATCGTCTTGTTTTCTGTGAAACGTCTTGTCGTTTCTTTAACTACAGCAAATGCTTCAGGAAGAATTTCTAGAAGCACAGTTTCAAGCTTTTCATTCAAGCCGTCTTCAATCCGGTCAATTTCGGCATAAATCGATTCCTTTGTATCTATGTCTTTTTCTTCAGGGACTTTCTTTTTCAAAGATTCAATCTCTTGAAGTTCAGAGGCTAAATGATCGTTGATTCTTTTCTTAAAAGAAGTTGTTTTATTTCTTAGGTCATCATTAGATATGCTTGACAAACTTGGGTAAACGGCCTTAATTTTTTCAACTAGAGGTGTTACTTCTTTGAGGTCTCTGTCAGCTTTGTTGCCTAAAATCTTTTTGAATGTATTGGTAAGTGCGTTAAGCATGATGTATAAATCCTTGGATTAATTTTTTATGAAACGAGAACAAAGTTAATCAAATTATAAGCGCTTTCTTGCCAGTCAGTAACAAGTAAAAAGGGCTGATTATCAATAAATCAGCCCTTTAACTTTTCTTAATATTCGTCTTCGTTAAAGAAGAAATCTTCTTTTGTCGGATAATCAGGCCAAATATCATCGATGGTTTCATAAGAATCACCTTCATCTTCAATTTCTTGTAAATTTTCAACTACCTCTAATGGTGCTCCCGCTCGTATAGCAAAATCGATTAATTCATCTTTCGTTGCTGGCCAAGGCGCATCCTCTAAATAAGAAGCTAATTCTAAGGTCCAATACATTTCCCGCTCAATTTTGATTCCTCGCAAAAGTAATTTTTTTGATGTTAAAAACAAGCATTAAATGAAAGTTCGTAAATCAAGTGTAAATTACTGTTAGATAGACAATTAGTCTTTTCTGGCTATCCAAGGAATTTCTTTTGCATCAAATTCCTTCGTTAATTTTCGGGATAAAGTGAACAAATAGTCTGATAGCCGATTTAAATACCTAATAATTAATCCGTCTACTTCACTTTCTTCTGAAAGGTGCACCACAAGACGCTCTGCTCGCCTGCAAACACATCTCGCTATATGAGAAAATGAAACAACCGGATTGCCGCCGGGAAGGACAAAAGATCTCATTTCTTCCAGCTGTTCATCCATTGAATCAATACTATTCTCTAGAAAAAGGATATCAGCTTCATTAAGCTGTGGTAGTTTCATTTTCGACTTTCCTGGTTCATTGGCTAAAAGAGCCCCTAAGGTAAAAAGTCTGTCCTGAATTTCTAATAGATTTGAAATGTGTCCGGTATCAATTTTATGGTCTCTAATTAATCCAATGTATGAGTTAAGCTCATCTACAGTTCCATAACATTCTATTCTTAAATGGTGTTTAGGCACCCTACTTCCTCCAATTAATGAAGTTTGACCAGCATCTCCTTTCCTAGTATATATTTTCATAAATTTTGATCTCTAGCTTTACAATAATTAACTAAGCAAACTGACGTATGTTTTTGTTCAATTTATCCTTTTCAATATCACCGTCTTTCAAACGAATAATCCGATGAGCATGAAGAGCAATTTCTTCTTCATGGGTTACTAATATTATCGTATTACCAGCCTTATGTATGGTGTTAAATAGGGTCATAATTTCATTGGAGGTTTTTGAATCTAGGTTACCTGTTGGCTCATCAGCTAAAATAATTGATGGATTATTAACCATTGCTCTTGCAATCGCTACACGCTGCCTCTGCCCCCCAGATAATTCATTTGGCTTATGTTTCACTCGATCTCCTAAACCAACTTGATTAAGAACTTCCATTGCTCTCTCATCCCTTTCTTTTTTAGAAAAACCCGCATAAACCAAAGGAAGAGCCACATTGTCTAAAGCAGTTGCTCTTGGCAAAAGATTAAACGTTTGAAATACAAATCCGATTTCTTTGTTTCTGATTTCAGCCAGTTCATTGTCGGATAGCTGACTAACATCTTGCTGATTTAAAATATACTTGCCAGAAGTAGGAGTGTCTAGGCACCCTATCAGATTCATCAAAGTAGACTTCCCTGAACCTGAAGGCCCCATTAAAGCGACATATTCATTTTTATCAATAGAGAAAGTAATTTCCTTAAGCACCTTTATGAGTTGTTTTCCCAACTTAAAGTTGCGAACGAGATTTTCAATTTCTATAAGTGGTTCTTGGCTCATTTAAAGCAATGGTTTTATGTTAAAAATATTCAATTTAGATTGATAACCTGAGTTCGATATAAGACAAAAAACTAAACGTCTAAAAATCAAATCGTCATTGCGAGCTTTGTACTCAAAGATCTTCTTCATTCCGTTGAACTCCACTCATCGCAATGACGCAGTTTATTGATTTTTAGAACAATAATAAAACTCTTAAATCGAACTAAAGTTGATAAGTTAAAATTAAGGGAATTCATTCTAAATTAAATAACTTAATGATAGACGGTGAAATGCTCTTTTGCTTGTTCTTTATTAAAAAATACT
>CAYPJC010000221.1:0-4373 GCA_964410855.1 uncultured Flavobacteriales bacterium
TAGGACTTTCAGTCCGTCGGCAACCTATGGACTTTTAGTCCATAGTCGTTGAGTTAAATAATTTTTTAAAGCTCTTTTTAGTGCGAAAACTATATTTTTGGGGCTGCTGTAAGGCTGATAGGCTGGGCTTTTTAATTTAACCGAGAATTGCTGACTGTCAGTTTTTATCAAAAAGCATCAACCTAATTTAGCCGTAAAATTCATTGGTAGCAATGGTTCAGTTCAAGATCAAAAGCTGCAAGTGTTACGAATATATTACGCCAGCCATATTTCAAAATTTTGATTGATGATTAAACTTAACTCTAAGGCTAGCTCATTATGAATTGAACTAGCCGGAAAATAGAATAAAGAAAAACACCTTCCTTTAAAACCTTAAATATTTTTATTTTCCTGATTTTTTATATAGATGCTTTACCTAGAACTGAAGATATAGCTTCGCAGGTTTTATCAATCTCTTGGCTTGTTAACGTTGGATGCACGAGAAACATCAAGCTTGTTTCGCCAAGTAACTTTGCGTTAGGAAATCGCTTTTTAGGTCTATAATTAGTTCCCTCAAACGCTTTTTCTAAATAGACTTCAGAACAACTCCCTTGAAAACAAGGTACTCCTAACTTTACAATTTCTTCAACAATTTTATCTCTAGTCCAACCTTCTTCTAATTCTTCAGGTCTAACAAAAAAATAATGTTTGTATTCTGCATGTTCCATATTCTCAGGAATAATAACTTGTCGTATCAACTTAAAAGAAGCTACTGCGTTATCAAGCTTTTCACCATTTTCTTGGCGTGCACTTGTCCAAGCTTTCATTCGCTTTAATTGTATACGACCAATTGCAGATTGCATTTCAGTTAAGCGCCAATTGGTACCAAAGCTTTCATGCAACCATCTAAAACCTGGCGGATGTTCTTTGTTGTAAATTGCATCCCAAGACTTACCATGATCTTTGTAGGCCCACATTTTCTTCCATAAAGCTTCATTATTAGTTGTAACCATTCCACCTTCACCACCGGTAGTCATAATCTTATCTTGGCAAAAAGACCAACAACCAACATCACCAAATGATCCAACTGATTTGCCGTTGTATTTTGCACCATGAGCCTGAGCGCAATCTTCAATGACATAAATTGAATTTTCTTTAGCCAATTTTATAATAGCGCCCATTTCGGCAGGCATGCCGGCTAAATGAACAACAATAATTGCTTTGGTTTTTTTTGTAATAACTTTTTTAATTGTCTCAGCTTCAATATTTTGACTATTTAAATCAATATCAGCGAAAACAGGGATAGCTCCGGCGGTCACTACGCTCGAAACTGACGCTAAAAATGTTCTAGGTGTAACAATAACTTCATCGCCTTTACCTACATCTAAACCTTTCAACGCGAGATCTAATGCTAACGTACCATTAGACAAGGCAATTGCATGCTTAGCATCTGCAAAGAGAGCAAAATCTTTTTCGAAATCCCGTCCTTCAGTACCTGTCCAATAATTAACTTTATTAGATAATATTACTTCTGAAACAGCATCCGATTCTTCTTGGGTAAAAGATGGCCAAGTAGACATCATCCTAGTATTAAACATGCTAGAGACTCCTTTTCAAGAATACCTACATTAACAATTTCGTCGCATTTAGCGAAAACATTGCCTTTTTCATATTTGATTTCAATAGAATCATGATTATCACTTATCGACAATAGCAAAGCTCTTACCAAGTTCCCGCCGGACTCATGTGAAAAGGGGTAACCACCTCCAAACCTAGGGTTCAACTCTAGTAAAAATAATCCGTTCTCATTTTCTAAGAAATCACAATCAAGATTTCCAATATGTCGAAGATTAGTCGCAATATTATTGGCGTATTCTTCGAATTTCAGACTACAAACTGACAGGGATTTTTCGGTCTCTCCAGATCTCATAGAAAGCTTTTCTTTACAAATAACACCTCGATATTTTGAATTTAGATCATTAAAAATATCGAGCCCATACTCTTTTCCAACAATGTATTCTTGAACAATTACGTTCTCATTCTGTTCTCCAAAATTAGCAATATGCGATTTGGCAATGTCTTTTCCGCATTTATCAAAAAAACTTATCAAACCTTCATCACTTCTAACAACTTTTAATCCAAAGCTGGCTGATCCCCACCTTGGTTTGACAATAAGGGGATAAGAAACATTGCCTGACTTAATGTCTGACATTGCATCTTTAACATATAAATAGGTCTTTGGTACGGGAATGTTGTTTTCTAAAGCAAACTCTATTGTTTTCCACTTATCAGAGCAAATATCAATTACATTGTTATCTGAAACAATCAATTTAACACCTAAACTTGAAAACTTGTGTTTATTTCTGGCCAATATAGGTAACTCTAAATCGCTTAAGGAAATCAGGGCGTTAATATCTTCTTTCTTACAAATTTTTAATAAAGTGTCTATATATTTATCACTATAAACTGATTTTACTTCATATAATTTATCACAAGAGCTAAGAGCTGGAGCCATTGTAGACATATCGGCTCCTACGACAACTCCCCCACCAAAATTAGGAAGCTCCTTTTTAAAATAATCAATTAAATATTTCCTGCGACCAGCACAGGTAAAAAGTATGTTCACTCTATCCCTCCAAGAAACTCTTTTCTCAAAACTCGGTGTTGAATAAGAGTTTGAAATTTCCCTCTACAATATACATGTTCATGCATTTCTGCTTCTTTTATAAACCCATTTCGTTCGTAAACACTTCTACCTCTTTCATTACAAGGAATTGTCCATAAGTAAATTTTGTTTAAGTTTAATTCTTTAAAACCGTACTCCAGAACAAGCGGAATGATTTGATCGGGCAACCTCCGACCATGGTATTGGGACTCTCCTATTGTAATATACATTTGAGCATGTGAATTTTTTTGAGAGATTTGAAGCAACCCGGTCATACCTATTAAACTATTATTTGTATTTTCGAAAATACTAAAATGTATTTTAGAACTATCAAGTATAGTATTTGAAAACCAAGCTTCAGTTTTTGCTAATGATACTGGGAAGTCAGAAACTAAATATCGGCTAATTTCAGGATCATTGAACCACTTCACCCTCGAGGACAGATCTTTTTTCTCAAGTAATCTTAAGCTTACATTTTTAGAATTAATCATATAGAACTCAATATTTATGTTTTAAATTAATTAAATTTAACGGGGGATTGTTACTTTCAATCAACACTAAATTGGAAACAACATCATCAAGATGTGGTAGCTCATCTTGAACAAAACCAGCTCTATGAGGTGAAGCCACTAAGTTTGGGTGAGATAATAATGTTTCAATACATGGAAGCGCATTGGAGTTACCTCTTGAAGGGTATTGATACCAAACATCTAAACCAGCTCCAGCAACGTGCCCAGTATTTAAGTTGTCAAGAAGGTCTTCAGGATTTACTATTTGAGCTCGAGCTACATTAATTATGATGCTCCCCTTTTTCATCTTAGCAAAAACTGATTTATCAAAAATTCCATTAGTTAACGAAGTTAAAGGTGCTGCGACTATTATTATATCAGCCTTCACCCAAAACTTTTCGATCTCGGTGTAGCCTAATACATTCAAATCTCCATGCGAAGCGTTTCTAGAAACCGCGATGTGCTCAACATCAAATCCTGACAGCATTTTGTGAAGTGCTTTGTTTATTGATCCATACCCAAAATAGCCAATAGTTTTTCTACGTAGAAGCTTTGGAGCAAAAAAACCGTGCTCTGAACCAGGCCTGTGCCATTCTCTATCTTTAAGCTCTCTGTCATGGTAAGGTATTTTCTTTAAAACAGAAAATATGAGTGACAACGCCATTTCAGCAACCGCGTAGCTATTTCCATGAGAGTTTGCAACAGAAATATCTAGCTCTATACAATCAGTAAAATCGAGTTGCTCCACACCAGTCCAGGGAACTTGAAGTAGTTTTAATCTTGATCTCGCAGCAATTAAAACAGCCTTGTTTGGTGGAGTACCTATAAATACATCGACTCCTTTTCCAATGCTTTCTATCAAACTCTTATCATCATAAGTTTTGGGAACAACTATATCCCAACTACCAGCTCCAGATTTTAGGTAATCAATATCATCTTTAAGGAATTTTCTAGTTAAGATCGCCCTATATTTCATCTAAGAACGCTCTTCTAATTCATTTATGAACTCAATTAACCTATCAATTCCTTCAACCAGTTCATCAGACTTACCTGCTAGCGAAATTCGAATATGTGAATCCCACTCCACACCAAAAACAATTCCAGGTGTAATTGCTACCTCTTTAGCAATCAATAATTCGGTACAGAATGCATCGGAATCTAATCCATATTCTGAAATATCGATAAAAGCAAACATCCCGCCCTGGGCTCTATGATAATTT
>CAYPJC010000222.1:0-4369 GCA_964410855.1 uncultured Flavobacteriales bacterium
CAGTAAACGCAATACTTCACGACTAAAAATACTAATCGACTTTGAACAACTTCAGCAAACAGTATTAATACAACATCCTATGTGGGTAGATTTTTATATGTAAATCCTTGATGTATTCATAAAGCATGTCTCTCAATTCTTCGTAATTGATTTTATCTTGAGCCGAAATAAATAGACAAGGATAATTTTCCTTTGCCATATAGGTGTTTTTCAAATCATCTAGACTTAAATTTTCTTTGGTTTCAGGAGTCAAGTCATCTTCTTCCTTTTGGACGAAAGTATAAGCGTCTATTTTATTAAAAATCATAATTGTCGGCTTGTCCTTGGCTTTTAAATCCTGCAAGGTTTCATTTACAATTTGAATCTGTTCTTCAAAATTAGGATGAGAAATATCTACTACATGTAAGAGCATATCTGCTTCACGAACTTCGTCTAAGGTAGACTTAAAGGAATCAATTAAATGATGAGGTAACTTTCGAATAAAACCAACCGTGTCTGTAAGCAGAAAAGGCAAGTTTCCAACAACAATTTTTCGGACGGTAGTATCGAGAGTTGCAAATAATTTATTTTCAGCAAATACATCTGATTTGGAAAGTAAATTCATTAAAGTGGACTTTCCAACATTTGTATAACCCACCAAAGCTGCCCGTACCATTTGTTGCCGGCCTTTTCGTTGAGTTTCCTTTTGCTTGTCAATTTTAACAAGCTTGGTTTTGAGCAAGGCAATTTTATCTCGTATAATTCTTCTATCTGTTTCAATTTCCGTTTCACCTGGCCCACGCATTCCAATTCCTCCCTTTTGTCTGGATAAGTGAGTCCACATTCTTGTCAATCGAGGCAACAGGTATTCGTATTGTGCTAATTCAACTTGTGTTTTTGCTGCAGCTGTTCGAGCTCTTTTAGCGAAAATGTCTAGAATTAATTTACTGCGATCTAAGACTTTGACTTCTTTAAAAGCATTTTCAATGTTTCTTGTTTGAGAAGGAGTTAATTCATCGTCGAAAATGATCAGTCCTATTTCTTTCTCTTTTACATAAGTTGCAATTTCTTGCAACTTTCCAGTACCTACAAAGGTTTTTGGATGAGGCGAAGCTAACTTTTGGGTAAAGCGTTTAATTGATTCTGCTCCAGCTGTTTCTGCTAAAAAAGCCAATTCATCAAGGTATTCTTTGACTCGCTCTTCGTTCTGTTCTTGGGTAATAACTCCAACTAAAACAGCCTTTTCTATTTTGTTTTCTAAATCGTAATGCATTTGCTTTTTTCCATTTTAATTAAAACTTAATTGAAACAAAAAGGAAGGATTGGTTTTTAAAACCAAGGTCTTGTAATTGCCGACCAAGGCCAAGGAATAGCCGAAAAAATTAGCACCATAGCCAATACAAAGTAGACAGCTTGTCTCCTGAATTTAGCACTATCGGTTTTGCCTTTTTTAGCCATTATTCTACCAAGTGTAATAATAACAATACCAATTATCATAGAGGAGATGTGCTCAATTCCCCAATACCTTAACTCTGGCACTTTCATAGATTCTCCAAAATTAGCTAAGGCTATCTCTACGACCGGAGAGATGAAATACAATACTAAACCAATTACTAGCTGCAAATGAGCTGAGATGAAAAGGAAAAGGCTTATTTTATTATCAGCCTCAGTGTAGGGTCTTTTGCCAAACCAGCCAATGAATGATTTTACAACGGCAATGATTAATAAAATAACTACAACATATCTTAAGAGGTTGTGCAAATGAAGAAGTCCTGTGTGCATATTGCTATTTTTGGTAAAGGTAAAGCAAACAGATAAATGAGGACACTTGTTTGCTTAATTTTGATTTTTCTCTTGAATTTATGCGTTTATCATTAACTATTTTTCTTTTACTTATTGCGCTAATAACCTTTGGCCAATCATGGAAGCCAATTAATGGCAGTGAAGATAAGCGCGACCACTACACCGCTTTTACAAATGCTACCATTTTTATTCATTCAGGGAATATCTTGACTGAAGGCACATTGCTAATTAAAGGGAATAAGATAGTTGAGGTTGGATCTGCCCTTAACCTGCCTGCCAATACTTTGATATATGATTTAAAGGGAAAGTTTATTTACCCTTCTTTTATCGATTTGTACACCCAATTTGGGATAGATTCCTTAAAGAAAAAACCAAATACTTCTCAAAGACCCCAAATAGAGAGTAAAAAGGCAGGTCCTTATTATTGGAACGAAGCCATAAAGCCTGAAAAGCGCGGAGTGGAACAATTTCATTATAATGATAAAGCTGCTGAAGTATTTCGGAAAATGGGTTTTGGAACCGTTCTTACCCATCAAATGGATGGAATCATCAGGGGAACGTCTTACATGGTTTTGACAACTAAGGGCAATAACTCAGAACAGAACAACCAAATTTTATTGCCTGATGCTGCGATGCAATATTCTTTTTTTAAAGGGGTATCAAAGCAAACGTATCCTACTTCATTAATGGGAATTATTGCCCTAATGAGGCAAGTGCATTATGATGCTGATTGGTATCAAAATAATGAAAAGACAATTGAATTTAATCAAAGTTTACAAGTGTTAAATGCTCAAAGGGACCTTCCCAAAATTATTGATGTAGGAAGTGCTTTATCTATTTTAAGAGCTGATAAGATTGGAGATGAATTTGATTTTCAATTTATAATTAAAGCGAAAGGAAATGAATATGAGCGAATTGAAGCCATCAAATTGACGAAAGCACCATTAATTGTTCCTGTTAATTATCCTAAGCCATATGACGTAAGTGATGCATATGACGCTATTCGTCTTCCTTTGTCGAAAATGAAAGAATGGGAAATGGCTCCTTTTAACCTTTTGAAAATTTCTGAGAACAATATTGAATTTGTAATTACTTCAAGTGGCACAAAAGGCAAGAACGCATTTTTTAAAAATATTCAGAAGACTATTGATCTTGGCTTAGATCTTTCGTTAGTTGTTAAAGCTTTAACTGAAAGTCCAGCCAAATTAATTGGGAGGATAGACCAAATCGGCACATTGGAGAAGGGGAAGTTGGCAAACTTTTTAGTTACTTCTCATAGCTTATTTTCTGATGAAGGAAAAATCTATTCAAATTGGAATCAAGGGGTGGAATACACTATATCGGAGCCCACATTGATTGATTATCAAGGTAATTATAGCCTAAATATTAATAAAGATGAACAGTTTGAAGTAAAAGTAGAACAACAAAATGGTAAATGGGCTGTGCAAGTTAGACCAAAGGATGAGAAAAATTTTATAAAGGCTAACTT
Organism: uncultured Flavobacteriales bacterium; assembly: GCA_964410855.1. Lineage (GTDB taxonomy): Bacteria > Bacteroidota > Bacteroidia > Flavobacteriales_E > Vicingaceae > JAVJQS01. The sequence goes on from CAYPJC010000222.1 coordinate 3,272, forward strand.
AACAGTGGTTAATAATCGAATCAACTTGTCTTTTTCAATAAAGAATCATTACTACCGATTAAGCGGCAGTGTTAATGACTCATTGAGTAGAATATGGTCAGGAAAAACAATTAAAGATGGAGAATGGGTTGATTGGGCTGCAATTAAAATGAGTAGTTCTAGATTAGCCGAATTAGAAGAAGAAAAAGAAATTGATACTTTAAGGTCTAGCCCAGAAGTTAATTATCCTAATATGGCTTATGGTTGGGATAGCTTGCCAACTCAGACCTCAGCTATAATTTTTAGAAATGCCACACTATGGACTAATGAGAAGGATGGAATTCTCAAAAACCATGATATGGTAATACACAACGGGAAAATAAAAATGCTTGGGTATAAGATCAACTTGGATGTAATGTTTCCAGAATTAAAAAATGATATTATTGAAATTGATGCAAGTGGTAAGAGTATTACTTCTGGGATTATTGATGAGCATTCACACATTGCTATAAATCGTGGTGTGAACGAAGCAGGCCAAGCTATTACAGCTGAAGTTAGCATTCAAGATGTGGTAAATTCAAATGACATTAATATTTACCGTCAATTAGCAGGAGGAGTGACTGCTTCTCAACTTTTGCATGGCTCTGCAAATCCTATTGGAGGGCAGTCAGCATTGATCAAATTAAAGTGGGGATACCTGCCAGAGGACATGTTAATTGATAGTGCTGAAGGATTTATCAAATTTGCGTTGGGAGAAAATGTGAAACAATCAAACTGGGGAGATTCAAAAACAATAAGATTTCCTCAAACGCGAATGGGAGTAGAGCAAGTCTTTTATGATGGATTTTATAGAGCAAAGGCATATCAGGCAGATTGGAAAATTTACAATTCTAAAAAGAACCGAGAAAAGCAAAAAAGTAGTTCTCCAAGAGTTGACTTAGAGTTAAAAATTTTGGCAGAAATTCTAGACAGTAATAGATTTATTACTTGTCACTCTTACCTTCAATCGGAAATGAACATGTTAATGCATGTAGCAGATTCTATGGAGTTTAGAGTAAATACATTTACACATGCTTTGGAAGCATATAAAATTGCTGAAAAATTAGAGGAAAATAATGT
>CAYPJC010000223.1:0-4367 GCA_964410855.1 uncultured Flavobacteriales bacterium
ACGGATATACATCAAAGCTTAATGCTGCTATTGAAGGTACAACCTTAGAGAACCAATCTATTGAAGAAATCTTAAAAAACATCTCCACTCATTCTGCTGGAGTTAGAAACAATGGTGGCGGTTTTTATAACCACAGCCTTTTTTGGAACATTATGTCCCCTCAAGGCGGCGGAAATCCTAGCGGAGAACTAGCTGATATGATTAATCAATCTTTTGGATCTTTTGATAAATTCAAAGAAGCATTCAGTAATGCAGCGGCAACTCAATTTGGCTCAGGATGGGCATGGTTATGTTATGTCAATGGCAAATTAGAGGTCTGCTCTACTCCTAATCAAGACAATCCACTGATGGACGTTACATCATGCAATGGCACGCCAATATTAGGAATTGATGTTTGGGAGCATGCCTATTACCTAAACTATCAAAACCGAAGACCAGATTATATAGAAGCTTTCTTTCATGTAGTTGATTGGAATAAGGTCACAGAAAATTTAAATAATGCCAAATAATTAATGAGAATTATTCTCATTGGTGTTTTACTATTTGCTTGCACCCTCAACTCTAAAGCTGAGGTGCATGCAAATAATATACTGCCTGTCCATATTGCTGATCTTGAAAGTGAATTATTAACCCTTTCTATAGACAATACTCAAGTTTTTGAACCACGATTTAAAAAACTAAAAGCAATTCTACTTGCTGTTTTCTTGGGGCATTTTGGTGTTCATCGCATTTATTTGGGAACTAGCCCTAATGTACCAGTAGTTTATTCTCTGACGCTAGGTGGAGGGTTTGGATTACTTCCTCTGCTGGATATTGCAGCAATCTTAACCACAAAAAACCTTGAAAAGTTTTACCACAACGACAAGGTATTTATGTGGAGTAAAGCGAAAAATTGAATTATTTAGGGCTTGCTGAAAAGCGTTTAAGCTACTATTGTTAGCGTGTTACGAATGATTTATCGGTATAAGTGCAAGCCTGACTGCCGCCGTGTCGCCGCCGTTTCGCCGCCGTGTCTGCCGACAGGCAGGACAGGCAAGGGTTTTAGTACAAAAACACTCCTGTCATTGCAATTACAAGCCAGAATGGTACGATAAGATTAGCTAACCCTATTTAAAGTTCATTCTTGGGCCGCAACAACTTTCTTGAATATAGAAGTAATCCCGAAAAGATTATAGTTCCTGCAATTACATAAATGTAAGTTTCTTGAGTAGCACCTAATTGATCAATTTCTTGTTCTACAGCATCAACACCCAAATAATAGACGACAAATAATGCAAAAGTATTATTTAGAAAGTGAGCGAAAATTGGAAGCCATAAATTTCGGGACCACACAAATAAGTAGCCAAAAAAAGCGCCCAGCAGAAGGCGAGGAAAAAAGCCATAGAATTGAAAATGGAGTGCACTAAATAAGAGTGCAGATATCCAAATGCCAATGTGGTAATTACGTTTACCCTCATTAATAACCTGTTGTATTATTCCTCGAAAAATTAACTCCTCTCCTACAGCAGGCAAAATCCCAACTAAAATTATATTAAACCATAAATCAGAAGGTTGATCCATTCGTAAAAATGCTTTTGTAATATTTTCAGCTTTAGCCTCAGACGATTTTATCCACAACTCTAATTCACTTAGAAAACTCGGTAGCTGCATTTCCATATTCAGCTTTGCAACTAAATTCAATATGGGGAAAAAACTTAGAAAAAGAAGAAGAATCAAAAAAATGGAAACTGAATTAATTGGCTTTTTCAGTCCTAAAAACTCAAGCGGCTTTTTGTAAAATAATACAACAAATAAGATTCCAGGTATCCAAAAAAGACCAACGGTATTGAAAACCTGAATGAATTTCAGAATCATAATGTTGGTTTCTGATTCTAAGTCAGAAAAAACATCTGAAACTCCTTGTATAGGAATACCAAAGAAAGGCTCCACTAGCAGTACTCCTACAACTGAAAATAGTCCTCCAGTTATCAAACACAAAATAAATAAAACCAATAATTTGGGTACCCTTCCTTCTAATTGAATCAAATGATGCTTGTTATTATTGATTAATTTTGTCGCTAAACAGATATTTTTGCCAAAAATAGGAAATATAGAGCTTGGGGAATTCCCTTTATTGTTAGCCCCAATGGAAGATGTTAGTGATCCTCCATTTAGAGCGCTTTGCAAAGAACACGGAGCAGATCTAATGTACACTGAATTCATATCTTCTGAAGGCTTAATTAGAGATGCTGCAAAAAGTGTTCAAAAACTGGACATCTTCGAATATGAACGCCCAATTGGTATTCAGATCTTTGGAAATGATATCGAATCCATGAAAAAGGCTACTGAACTTACAGAGGCAGCTAATCCCGATATTATTGACATCAACTATGGCTGCCCTGTGAAAAAAGTAGCTTGTAAAGGTGCCGGCGCAGGTATTTTGCAAGATATTCCCAAAATGGTAAAAATGACCGCTGAAATTGTGAAGTCTACCTCTTTACCGGTAACTGTTAAAACGAGATTAGGTTGGGACGAAAACACAAAATACATTGTTGAAGTAGCCGAAAGACTTCAAGATGTTGGAATTAAAGCGATTTCTATACATGGAAGAACGCGTAAACAAATGTATAAAGGCGAAGCAGATTGGAGTCTCATAGGAGACGTAAAGAATAATTCTAGAATGAATATTCCAGTATTTGGAAACGGAGATGTTACTACTCCTGAAATCGCTTTAGAAAAAAAGAATAAGTACGGTGTAGATGGTGTGATGATTGGAAGAGCTAGCATTGGATACCCGTGGATATTTAGAGAAATAAAGTATTTTTTAAAAACAGGAAAAAAATTGGATCCTCCTACTTTTGAAGAACGTGTATCGGCAGCAATGCAACACTTAGATATGTCTGTAAAATGGAAAGGTGAACGCCTTGGAATTATGGAAATGAGAAGACATTACACCAATTACTTTAAAAGCATCCCTCACTTTAAAGAATTAAGAATGAAGTTGGTAACTCAAGACCATTTACATGAACTAGTAGAGACATTTGAAGAAATTAAACAATTCTATTCAAAAGTTGAACTCGTATAAATCGAGTTATTCCTGAACCTTCGTTAAATTTCTCACCGGATACCAAGAAGTTAATACTCCAATTACTAAAACAGTAGCTAAAATATAGATAAGCTCAACTGGCTTAACAATAACTGGGTAAAAGTCAACTATCCCTCCTTCTAGGCGAATCAGTCCAACATGTTCTTGCAAAAGACATAAGAAAACTCCTATAATAAGCCCGAACAAAGCGCCACTTAAGTTGATTAGTAATCCCTCAAAGAAAAAGATTCTGCGTATTAACCCGTCTTTGGCTCCCAGACTCTTCAAGGTAGAAATGTCTTTCTTCTTATCGATAATAAGCATGCTCAAAGAGCTTAAAATATTAAAAGAGGCTATTATTAAAATGAATACCAAAATTAAAAATGTCACCCATTTTTCAGTTCGATTGGTCTTATAGATGATTTCGTTGAACTCATATTTATGACTGACTTTAAATTGATCTCCTACTAAAGAACCTAATTGGTTTTTAACTTCATCTAAATCAGCTGTGGCCTCAGTACTAACTTCAATAGACGTTAGTTGCGCTGGGTAATTCAACAGCTCTTGAGCAAATAAAAGTGGGACAACAATGTATTTGTTATCATATTCAGGACTGATATAAAACACTCCGCCTGGGGCAATTAGCCTTCTGTTTGTTGAACTCAGTGGATTTAATGCAGATATTTTCCCTCTATTTGGAGCATAAATACTCAAATTTTCAGGCGACCTGTTGAGATACATACCAAGTTGAGAAGCAATTCCGTAACCGGTAATTGCAAAGTTTATTTCATTTTTTCTAAGAATTGCCTCCCCATCGATAATGGTGCTATCAAGTTGACTCATTTCTAAAAATGACTCTTCAACACCTTTTATTGTGGCAATGGCTTGTTGGTCTTTGTAGCTCACGCCTGCAACATCTTCCAAAACCCTAGAATAATTTAGGACTCCATCTACTTCTAATACTTTTTCGTAGTCAATAGCATCGCTTGAAAACACCTTGCCTTTCTTTGCTTCAATTCGAATGTCTGAATCAAAGGATTCAAAAAGCGATTCAACCAAGCCTTCTAAACCATTAAAAGCTGATAGAACAACAACTAGGGCAAAAGTTCCTATTCCAACGCTAATGACTGAAATCCAAGAAATGATATTGATTGCATTCTGCGATTTTTTCGCAATTAAATATCGCTTTGCAATATAGAAAGATACGTTCACTGCTTACTTTAAGAGCTGATCAATTTTCTCAGCATAATCAAAAGAATCATCTAAATAGAAATGCAAATCTGGAATATGTCGCAATTGTTGC
>CAYPJC010000224.1:0-4347 GCA_964410855.1 uncultured Flavobacteriales bacterium
TCTTTATTTGAAAAAATAGGTGGCTACAATGAAAACATTCGTTTAGCTGAAGGAAACGATATAATAAGGAGAGCTAGAAAAATTTCAACTTTCGAAAAGTTAAATGCTACATTAATTGCTTCTGCCAGAAAATATAATAAGCATGGGATTTATCGTCTGCAATTATTATACTATCTGATTTATTTAATGCTCCGGTCGGGAATGAATCAAGCTAAAATAGAGAAGCTGTTTAAACTGAAAGTCAATTAAGAGTTTTCAATATCCCTCTTTAGAGCAACCATCTTAATTGCTGTAACTGCAGCTTCAACTCCTTTGTTTCCAAGTTTTCCGCCACTTCTATCAATGCTTTGCTGCAAGGTATTGTCTGTTAAAACTCCAAAAATAACAGGTTTATTGAATTTTAACGAAACATCTTTAATTCCTTGGGTAATGGCTTGACAAACAAAATCAAAGTGTTTTGTCTCTCCTTGTATAACACATCCTAAGCAAATTACTGAATCAATTTCTAGTTTGTTTAACATCAATTGAGCTCCCAATGGAAGTTCGTAACTACCGGGTACATAATGAATAATAAGATTTTCCTTTTTAATACCTTCATTTATTAAGGTATTCCTTGCTCCGTCCAATAGACCGCTCGTAATTTTTTTATTCCATTCTGAAACTACAATAGCAATTTTCATTTCAGAGGCTGATGGCAAGCCTTCAGAATCGTAAGAAGATAGTTGATGACTGGCAGTCGCCATTGCTATTTAGCTAAAGACTCAGCTCGTGCAATAAATTTTTCAATGTCACTTGCTTCAGGAGAATCTTTGTATTCTTCCTTTATTGTAGTATAAATTTCCAATGCAGCGCTATGATCTTCTAATAACTCATAAGTCTGACCTGCTTTTTTTAGAAAAAGAGGAGTAGTGAAATTATTTTTTTCTCTATTGGCAGCATCTTCATAATTAGCAGCAGCTTTATTTAAGTCTCCTAATTCCATATAAGCATCTCCTTTTGCACCTAATGCAATGGTTCCAATTATAATATCATCATCGTTAAAGTCATTTAAAGCTTTTATTGCTTGTTCAAATTGACCTGTTCTTAAGAAAGCGATACCTAAATAATAATTAGAAAGGTTTGCAGCTTTAGTGCCACTGAAGTCTTCGATAATATTTACAAAGCCTGGATATACTCCATCACCATAAATTGCTAGATTCATCGAATCTTGAGCAAAATATTTTTCAGCCATAAACATTTCTTGTTGAGCTTCATCTTGCAAAGGAGCTAGATAGAAGCCATTGTAGGCGAAATATCCGCCAATAATTATTGCAATAGCAGCAACTACTGTTACTAAGGCATTCTTATTATCTTCTATAAAAGTTTCAGTTTTACTGTAAACTTCTTGAACATCAATAATTACCTCTTCGTTTTGATCTTTGTGTTTGGACATTTTAGGGCTTTTTACAAGTCGGCAAAAATAAGTTTTTTTTGATAGCTGCAAATTCATTTTAAGATATATGTTTAGACTCTAGCTTTAGGTATTTTTGTAAACATGCATTTAAAGAAATTACATCTTCTAAACTTTAAGAACTATGAAGAAGCTACACTAGAGTTTTCTTCAAAAATCAATTGTTTTTTAGGAAACAATGGAGGCGGGAAGACTAATTTATTAGATGCTATTTTTTATTTAGCCTTTTGTAAAAGTTTTTTTAATTCAATTGATTCTCAAATTATTAAAGATTCTGAACCTTTTATGTCGCTTCAAGCTGACTTTATGCTGAATGATGAAAAAGAAAAAATTCATATTGGCTTAAAAAAAGGGCAAAAAAAGCAATTAAAAAGAAATAAGAAGACCTACGAAAAGTTGGCTGACCACATAGGTCTTATCCCATTAGTAATGATATCTCCATCTGATAGTATGTTAATATTGGAGGGAAGCGAAACTCGAAGAAAGTTTTTAGACCTCATTATTTCTCAGTTTGATAGAAGTTACCTAGATAATTTGATCCAATACAATAGGGCTCTATCTCAACGAAATAGGCTGCTTAAAAAGTTTATGGAAATAAGAAAGTTTGATGAAACAAGTCTTGAAATATGGGATGATCAATTGATTAAGTACGGAAAACCAATATTTGATTCAAGAAAATCTTTCATAGATGCCTTCTTGCCATTATTTCAGAAACTTTATAAATACATTAGCGAAGAAAATGAAACGGTGCAACTGATTTATGAATCACAACTAGAATCAGGTAGTTTTGAGGCATTACTGAAAAGTAATCGAGATAGAGATAGGAGACTGACATACAGTTCAGCAGGGGTGCATAAAGATGATCTAAACTTTGTTATTGGAGGTAAACCATTGAAGAAGTTTGGTTCTCAAGGACAACAGAAAACATTTTTATTAGCTTTAAAACTAGCTCAAGCTGAATATTTGAAAGAAAGAAAAAAAATAGCACCAATTTTGCTTTTGGATGATATCTATGATAAATTGGATGGAAATAGAATTAAAAAACTAATGAATTTTTTGCAAAAAGAGTGGTTTGGACAAGTGTTTATCACAGATACTCATTTAGAGAGATTGCCTAAATTATTTAAGCAATGGAAAACGGACTACAAAGTATTTAATGTAAATAATGGGGAAGTAACTAATGTCTGAAAAAAATGAAAAACCTCTAAAGCAGGTTGTAGATCAATTGCTAAGAGCTTATGGTCTTGGTGAGAAATTGGATGAAATTAGTCTAGTTAAAAGCTGGGAAGCTACTGTGGGTAAAATGATAGCAAGACATACAACAGACATCTATTTTAAAAATAGGGTGTTATATATAAAATTGGATTCAGCTCCTTTGAGACATGAATTAAGTTTGGCAAAAAGTAAGCTGATAGAAAGGCTTAACCAACAGGCCGGAAAGAGAATGGTTGAAGATATTAAGCTCAATTAAAAAATGAAATCTTGAAAGTAGAAAAAGTGTTAGGCCAATTTGTCTTGGGTAATAAATTAAAGAGACAAAAAAGGAGAGTGAAGGTATTTAACTTAAAAACGGCTAAAACCGCTTTGATAATATACAATTCTTCTGATCCTTTTCAAGAAGAGACCGTTCGAAATTTTGCTAGATTTTTAAAAGAAGAAAGAATAAAGGTTAACACTTTGGGGTTTTTTAAAAGAAAAACGAAAAAAGATGATCTACCAAAGGACGAACTGGAATACAAATACTTCGATAAAGAATTTTTGAATTGGTATGGTCTTTTAAAAAATTCGGAAATTAAAGCGATACAAGACAGAGAATTTGATTTATTAGTTGACTTAAATATTGACGATATCTTTTGTTTGGAAGCCATTTCCTCTTTGTCTCCTGCTCACTTTAAGGTTGGAAAAGCAGGGGATTATAGAAATGCGATTTGTGACCTAACCATTTCAACAGAAGAAACAGGAGTTGACTATCTAATCGATCAAATGAAAAATTACCTAAGCATTATAAATAATTAAAAGAGATGAAAGAATTAATGGGGACCGGAGTTGCATTAGTAACTCCATTTAAATCAGATAAGAAGATAGATTTCGAAGCTTTAAATTCTTTAGTGGAACATGTTATCGAAGGTGGTGTAAACTACTTGGTGGTTTTAGGTACAACAGGAGAATCAGCCACTTTAACAGAATTAGAGCAAGTTGAAGTACTTGAAGCTGTTAAGCAAGTAAATAAAAATCGTTTACCTATCGTATTGGGAATAGGAGGGAACAATACAGAAAAGTTAGTTGATGATTTTAAACGGTTTGATTTAAATGGAGTTTCAGTTATTCTGTCTGCAAGTCCATCTTACAACAAACCGACCCAAGAAGGGATTTACCAGCACTTTAAGAGGCTTTCAGAAATATCTCCACTTCCCATTATACTTTATAATGTTCCGGGTCGTACGGCATCTAATATGACCGCGAATACGACTTTACGTTTGGCGAATGATTTTGCTAATATAGTTGCTGTAAAGGAAGCTTCAGCAGATATGGATCAAGTGATGGCTATTATTAAAAATAAGCCGGAAGGTTTTTTGCTAATCTCGGGGGAGGATGGATTAACCTATCCTATAATAGCTGGTGGAGGAGCTGGAGTGATTTCAGTTGTAGCCAATTCACAACCAAAACTATTTTCAAGCATGGTTGAAGAGGCTTTGAATGGAAATTTTACGTCTGCGAAAGTGAAGCATTACAAAATCATGGACTTTATCAATTTATTGTTTGAGCAAGGCAATCCTGGTGGAGTTAAAGCAGCACTAAAACATCAAGAAATTTGTGGTGATACATTAAGATTGCCGCTTTTGAATATAAATGCGGAGCTTGAAAATAAAATTAAAGAAAGCTTAAAAGTCTTTTAA
>CAYPJC010000225.1:0-4295 GCA_964410855.1 uncultured Flavobacteriales bacterium
GACTATGGATCGTATCCCGAAGGGTATGATCTATAGTTAGTGTTGGGTTCTCGTTTTTTATTTATTAGTCTCTTTAAAAAATAAAAATACTTTAAATACTTTATTCTGTTATTTAAAGTAAGAAACGAGTTACCGTTTAGAATTTTTACAATAATAATCCACTTAGGTGGATTATCAATCTGCTATTTTATTACTTTTTTTATGAAATATAATCCCAATATGATTCGTCAAAAAAGTAGGTAGCTTGGATCCTCAAACAACGCTTCAATAAGTGGTCTAATTTTGAAGTTAACCGACTTAAAAACTTGACTTTGTCAAGATTAAAGCCGAACTTCATCTTAAGTCTTTTGACGATATCACTCGTCTGAAAGCAGTTCCACTTTCCACGGTAACACCGCAAGACTTAAAAAGTGATAACTAAATCATCACTCAAATTGGACCCCACTATTGATATCCTTCCCAAGCTAAAAATTTAGCAGATTTTAACCCAAAAATACTCTATGGAACCCAACGTAGGGATAAAGTTAATGCACTTTATCCCCATTATATCATTTGGACGCTAAATGGCTGTTATTTAAATTCATATCTGTTATTAAACGAATATAAACGTTTACAAACATTTAGGTAATTCAACTAAAAACTTTCAGTTGTCGTTTTGCAAGTTCGAACATTTAAAGCAGCATGTCAACTACTCAGTGAACCTTTTTAGGAATGCATCTGCTTTAATGGTTTCTTTGAGCTTGGCAATAACCAAAAACGAAAAAAGTGAGTAGCCCAAAAATGAGTTGTTTAACGTTTTGAGTTTTTAGAATATTCAACTAGACATTATCACAATAGACGAGGTAAGAAGACAATCAACCCAATCGTAAATGCAGTTAAAGCGCCAATGAGTACTCCAGCTGCAGCTAAATCTTTTATCTTTTTAATTGAATCGTGTCTTTCAGGGGAAACAAAGTCTGAGATATTCTCAATGGCCGTGTTGATTATTTCGAGTGCAATTACAAATCCAATCGCAAAAGTCAATGCAATCCATTCGTACAACGAAATGTTAAATGTAAACCCGGCTATTACAACTCCAATTGCTGCAAGTATGTGAATCCTTGAATTATGCTCTTCCTTAAGTAGAACTTTTAATCCGTTAATAGCATAACCAAAGCTTTTGATTCTTTTCGCGATTGAAAAAGTAGTTGGTTTCATGTGTTAAGATCAATTTTTACTTTTTTCTATTGCCTCTGGTTTTAGGTTTTTTGTATTTCGCAGCTAGTTTTCTTTTGTAAGAACCACCCTGATTAGTCTTTCTGTTTTTTGCTTTCTTTTCATGAAAACTTGCACCACCTTCTTGTTCCTTCAAATTTCGATCCTGATTTTTGAATACGTAACCAGCAGGTCGTTCAGCAGGTGTTAGCTGATTGGAAACGGTAACTGTTTCTGGGAATTCTAATTCAGGAATTTGAAAGTCCATTAATTTTTCGATGGCTTCTTTTGCCTCTTTCTCCATCGGGGTATAGAGTAGTATTGTTTTTCCTTCTTGTTCAGCTCTACCAGTTCGCCCAATTCGGTGCATGTAATTTTCAGGAAAGGCTGAAACATCAAAGTTAATGACATGAGATATTTTATCTAAATCAAGGCCTCTTGACATTACATCGGTGCTAATTAAAATTCTACTAATGCCTTCTTCAAATTTTTCAATGGCTTTGAATCTAAAGTTTTGCGTTTTATTGGAATGGATAATTCCTAATTCCTCCCCATAGATTTCTCCTAATTTCTCAAAGATTCGGTCTGCATTTCTTTTGCCAGACACAAAAATTAGAATCTTAGAAAAGGTCTCCTTATCCTTTAATAAATTATCTAACAGATTTATTTTTGTGTAAAAATTGGGAACAGGATAACAGCTTTGTTCAATATTCTCTAATGGAGTTCCACTTACTGCTATTGAAATTCTTTCTGGGGCAATAAAATAGTCTTGAATTAAGGTGTCTACCTCTTCAGTCATTGTTGCAGAGAACAAGATGTTCTGACGATTTTCAGGAATAAGTTCAAAGAGATTATTCAGTTGAAATCTAAAACCGAGATCAAGCATTACATCAATCTCATCAATGACTAAGTTTCGAATTGATTTTAATTTTAAAGAACCATCTATAACAATATCATACAACCTTCCGGGGGTAGCAACGATTATATCAGAGCCATTCCTTACTTTACTTTTTTGAGTATTGATGTTCGTCCCTCCATAAATTGCTAAAATCCGAAGGTTCATGTATTTTGAAAACAGTTCTATTTGTTCTGCAATTTGTAGCACTAATTCCCGTGTAGGAACTAAAACCAACACCCGCGGAGTCAATTGCTTTGAATATTTTAAGTCGTGAAGAATGGGTAACATAAAAGCAAGTGTCTTGCCAGTACCAGTTTGCGAAATACCAATGGTGTTTTTTCCAGATCGTATAATTGGAAAAGCCTCTTGCTGAATAGGGGTAGGTGTGTCAAAGCCTAAATCATCCAAGGCATTCATTAAGGGCCTCGATAGGCCTAGTGGTTCAAAAGTATTCACAATACTGCTTTTTAGAGGCTGCAAGATACTACTTGATTCATGGAATAAAGCATGTTTAGGATGCAAACGAACTGAATGGCTTGAAGCTGATAAAAGAAAGCAGCAAAATGTTGCTTAAGAATCAATAAAAGGTATTTTTTAAGCTAAATAGGAGAATTAATCGGCTATGACTACTTTCCTAACTTGTTGACTAACACCATTAGTTACTATTATAAAATACAATCCTCGATTGAATGAGGAAACATCAAATGTTTCAATGTTACCAGCGGTTACGTTATTTTTTTTCAATATTTCTCTACCGGCAAGATCTATAAATTTAATATTCACAGTCTCTGAAATATCTCTTAAATCAATGTTAATTTTATTTTTAGCAGGGTTTGGGTAAACAGTAAATCCTAATTCATCGGTTTTACCATCTGCCAGTTTAATACTTTCAATCCCTACAACTAGCTGATTTTGATCTTTTACTGTTAAGCTAAATCCCGTTTTTAAATTTCCCAAAGAATCCATCCCTACCGTATCGCAAAATGTTGACGTACAATTAAGTATGGTGTCAGAGATAGTTAAACATACTTCATAAGAACCAAAACTTTGGTAGCTATGAGAAGGAGTTCTTCCTGAAGAAGTAGTGCTATCTCCAAAATCCCATGAATAAGTATGGCTACTGGCATTGGTGGAGGTATTAATCAATACTACTCCAAATGAGGTAGAAGTATCTTTTGTAACGGAATAACTGGCTTGACAAGAGCCTAAATTTCCTAATGAATCTATGTTTTTTAGTAACACTTTTTCAGCATTTATCACTTCATATCTTTCCTTATCTACCCCTCCATAATAGCTTAAAACAGCTACTAAAGAAACTTGAGTTTCATCCCAAGAAGAGTTGAGCGTAAAATTGAAATTTTTCGTATAATCAGTATTTAATAAAACATTATTTGGGATAACAGAACTATCTCCCCAAGTTGAAGGTAGAATGTCTCTTAACACATGCCTATGTTCATATCCAACTAAAGGGTCACCTTTCCCATAAAATGGATGGTTCGGGGTCGCTGGGTTGTTATTGTAAAAATTACGTTGGTCGTATCCAGCACCTGATCCTGAAACACTGTCCTCGATAATCATTATGCTTAACCTTATGTCTCCACTTAATGCATAATCAACAAAAGAAGATGCAACATCTAAATCAACAACCCTTGTAAGACTATCATAGCTTCCACCAATTGAAACTTTTGCCAAGGAGCCTTTATTAATTTGAGTTCTTGATCTATTTAACCAATTGTTGCCACCTCTAGAGAAAGCAACCTCAGACTCACCATCAAACAATATTCTATCTACCGTTGCTGAAGGAGTTGCAGATGAAAATTGATTGCAAAGATCGGTAGCTTCAGTATTTGTCATTGCATCAGATCCAAAACAAGCATGAAGGTTTACAGGAATAACGCTTGGGATGCTATCAATAACTTCATCAGCATAAACCTGCCCATCGGTGCTAAACCCTCCTGGAACGGTTGTAAATTGCTCAAATAAAACATTTTTAGGTAAAGTAATCCCATGATTTACTAAAACCAGTGTTGATAGTTCATTATCAGTGGTGTCCGAGTCAATAACTCCGTTTGGTTTAGATAATTTAACCTCCAGAGTTTGATTCCCTGCTTTAAATCCAGTGAATTGGACAGGATGAACAAAATTACTTTTTGGTAGTGTGCACTATTGTGTGTCTGAGCAATCATTTCAACAATTGAATTTG
>CAYPJC010000226.1:0-4277 GCA_964410855.1 uncultured Flavobacteriales bacterium
ATCTTTTTAATTTAATTCATTAATATTTACTACTGCAGTCTGTAAGCTTTTGTCTTCTATGAAATTTCTCTCGAATCGATTAGCATTGTTATGTAAAAGATACAGCTTATCAATCGCAGTTGTGTAATACTCCTTTTTATTTTCTTTGCCGATACTATCAAGTATTGTTGTATGAGTTTCTTTTATTTTTAAGTTGGTAATCCAATCTTTGTCTGAATAATTATGATAATTATAATCGATCAATTCAACTGTATCTCCATTCAAGTTTGCTGTAGCAACTAAATCCCATTGAAAATCATTTGGAAGAGAGTAAGTAATTTTCAGGGCCAAACCTTCTTTATTTAGCTTTTTTTGATGCTGTTTTGTCTTCCAATCTAGAAAGGCTTTTACTTGCCAGTAGTTTACGCCAACTGCAGGGTAGCTATCATAGGCGGGATGCCAGAAATAGGAATTCGTTAAAGGTTCGTTAAAACTATATGGAAAATCATTAACCCAACACATCGTGTCAGGGTAAATATTGAGGGTCTTTATAAGCTTACTCTTGTACATTAACTTTCGACTGTCAATAAACTTTTTTTCATAAAATCTTTCGTAATTAGGTAAAAACATAAAATCTAAAATATCCTTTTCCTCTTCACCATTCCAATTAATTTCCTTTTCCCAATTTAAAAATAAGGCTGTATCCCCATTCTCTAAAACTACTTGCTGTTTATAATCAAATAAGTTTAAGCCATTACTCCCTTCTTCATAAAGCATTTCTCGAGCTATTGAATCTCTTACCCAATTTACGAACCCTCTGTATTCTTCGTTAGTAACTTCATATTTATGGAATAGAAATGGTTGAAGTAATTCAGATTTGTTTGGAATTACAAAATTGCTGTCCAAAATTTGACGGTTTTGACGAGGTATTATTTCAATGTCCTTCGGATTTATATAAAACCTTAAAGAGTAAGGAAAGACTGAATATTTTTTGTTTTTGTTACAATTACTAGGCGCTTCATCGATGGAAAAATGCTTTTCTAATGAGAAGAAATTGTTTTTTTGATTAGTTTGGTAGTATTTTTTAATTGGTTCAATTAAAACAAAATTTTCATCAAATTCTCTCATCAAAGTCCTCGACAGTTGATTGAATTTGAGTAGAGTAGAATCAAAACATGGGTCATTTGAATCATTATTAGCGTTGTCTGAAACTTTGAAATAGGGACTAGAAATTTGGTTTAAACTAAAATTCACATTGGAACGATAAGGTCTATAGCCATTGTCATATTCTACATTTCTTGTAAGTGTAGTTTTTTTAATAAAAGTGCCATCTAAAAGGTGATTTTTTGATTCTTCTTTTATTTCTCTATGCTCTTTAGTATTATCAATAACATCTTCGATCGAATTTTGAGCTGTTAGTTTAAGGGAAAGAAGCAAAAAGAGAGAAATTGTAAATAATAACATTTTTCTCATAGGCTAAAATTACCCTTTTGGATTAAAGAAACACTGCTAATTAAAAGGGAAATGGTGCGATAATTAAGTAACTAGATTACCTCTAAACACAGTCCAGCTTTTAAATATGTTTTAAAAATTTTACTTTGTTTCTTCTGCATCCCCTTGAGGTAATGCATCATTTTTTTCTGGTTGACCTTGAATAGAAGCATTTCCAGCAGGAACTCCTTCTTGAAGAAGAGGAGCTTGATTTTGAGGAATAATTATTTGGTTTGCCTCATCGGTCAATTCAGATTCATTAATTACAACTTCTGCAGTTCCGCCTATCAATGATGAAGAAATCACTGAAAAGATTAATAAAGCAATTCCTAAAGTCCAAGTGGCTTTTTCCAAGAAATCAGTTGTTTTACGAACACCCATTACTTGGTTCGAGGAAGAGAAGTTAGACGCTAATCCTCCTTTAGGGTTTTGAACTAAAATCACCAATATTAACAATGTAGCAATGATGAAGATTATAACAGATACTAAAATGAACATGATATATTATAAATTTATTTGATTCTCAATTTCTTTTATTCGGCCTGCAAAATAAACCCTTTTTTCCGGATATTTCAACTGTAACTTTTTAAATGCCTTAATTGCTTTTTCTGGGTAAGCTTGATCAGCATAAATCATTGCTAAAGTTTCGGTTACCAAGTCGTCATCTTCTTGAATACTTAATTTGGCCATTTTGGATGCTGAATAGAACTCTTGCTTTACAGGAAGAGTAGATTCAGGTTTAAATGAATCAAAGGTATTTCTTGACTCTTCACTTATTTTATCCCAGAGAAGATTGGTGTTTTTATCTGAAGAATTTTCATCACTATAATAGGAAAGCCATTCTGAAAAACTATGCTCCGTATTTTGGTCGAATGAAATGGGCGTTTCATTTTTTTCACCATCTTCCGTCTTATAATCTTCTATGGGAGCTAGATTGTCATCAACTTCTAATAAAATAGATTGATGTATAACTTCTGTTAGTATTTGCTGTTCTAAAATATCAGGACTTTCGTGAGGTTTATTCTCATCAGACTTATCATCACTAACTAAATTAAAATCAGGGACAAATTGTGGTTTGTCTTTATCTAAAGCTTGCGACTGACTTTCAATGGGCTCAATATTGCCTATTTCTTCTTTATTGAATTCATTAGCGATTTCTTGATTGGAATCACTTGAATTAATGGATTCGTTTTTTTGTTTAGGATCAAATATTAATTTGTGAAGTTGCTTTCTATCAGAGGCGTATGCAGCTGCTTTCTTTAATTGAATTTCAAAATTAAAATTCTCAGATTGATGATAGGCCTTAGTTAAGAGAAGTTGGCCGCTTTGAAAATAAGGAAATTCTTGAATGACTTCTTGCAATCCAATAATATCAGTTCCACCAATGTTATTGGGGCTTTCTATAAGGTGTATGAATTCGCTTTTTTTCATCTTAATCTATTTACCAATTGGTAACAGCTTTGTTGAAAATATCTTGGGTAAGTTGGTCATTTATGCTTTGCAAAATTTGAGGCTCTACGGATGATAAATCATTTGCGTTGTCAAAATCTTCAAATCTTGAAAAGGATGTTTCGAAATTTTGTTTCTCATCATAGTTGTTAATAAATCTAACATTTACAGTCATAGTTACACGAGTTAAGGCTGCTGTCTCGTTTCCTTGTATTGCAACAGGAGCACTCCGATAATTAGTAATTGAGCCCTCAAACTCTAAATCTCCATCAGATTGAACCAAAATTAAATTTGTTTGGGTTAAAAAAATATCTTTCAATTTCTCTGTAAATAACTGACTAGCAATTGGAGGAGCTAATGGAGCACTGCTTTGAAAAAAACCAATGGAGACAGTCTTAACCTCTGGGGCTATTGATGCGCCCGTAAATGAATAGCTAGCAGAACAGCTTTCAATTATTAAACAAATTAATGTTCCAAACCCTATGTGAAGTATTCTTTTCATTATTGCTCTATTTCATATTCTTTTATCTTTCTATATAGAGTTCTTTCAGATATTCCGAGGTCTTCTGCAGCATGTTTTCTTCTGCCTTGATGTTTGCTTAAGGCTCGTTTGATTAATTTTTTTTCTGTTTCAGATATCGATAAAGTTTCTTCTTCTTGGATCTCTTCATAAACTTCTTTCTCAACATATTGATGGTGATCATCTACAATTACATTTGAAGGTTCAGATTTAATGGGAGAGGAAGATTTTTTTTCCGAATGATTAAACTGCTCTAGTTTTAATTTTTCTTCAAGATTTGACTGAGGATTCGACTCCTCTCCGTAAAGTCGGTCATAAACTTGGGTGTTTACATCGCTTTTTGGGTCACTACTATCAGATTTAAGAACTTGATAAACAAGTTGTTTTAAATCATTCATGTCCTTTTTCATATCAAAAAGAACTTTGTATAAGATATCTCTTTCAGACATTCCTTCTTTGTCTCCACTATACAAAACGGGTAACGAAGATTCACTATTTTCAGGAAGATAGCTTAATAATGTTTCTGCTGAAATTAACTTTTCCTTTTCAATGACAGAAATTTGCTCAGTCACATTTTTTAACTGCCTTACATTGCCAGGCCATCTATATTTAAGTAGTATTTCTATTGCAGCTTCAGTTAATTGAACAGAAGGCATTTTGTATTTATCAGCAAAGTCAGAAGAAAACTTTCGAAATAAAAGGTAAATATCATCCTTTCGATCCCTTAATGAGGGAACTTCTATAGGAACGGTATTTAGGCGATAGAATAAATCCTCTCTAAATTTATTTTCCCTAATTGCTTTAGGAATAATGACATTAGTTGCAGCAACAATACGAA
>CAYPJC010000227.1:0-4259 GCA_964410855.1 uncultured Flavobacteriales bacterium
TTCAAATTCAATTGTTGAAATGATTGCTCAGACACACAATAGTGCACACTACCAAAACAGATTACTTCACTTCCCTTGAATACAAGGGGTTCGCAATGAACGGTAAACGATAAGAGATTGCTTCTCGCCTTCGCTTTGCTTTGGACGGGCAGGCACTTTGAGTACAAATCTCGCAAGGACGATCTGATTTTTAGACGTTTAGTTTTTTGTCTTATACCGAACTCAGGTTCTGACTAATGCTGTTGTACCAACGATTAGGAACGTCGATACTCTTAAAGCTCCCTATTCTTCAGCAAACCACTATCCAACAATTTATGTAGGTATTTTTTTGTTAGGGCTTCTTCCATTAATTCTTGATGATGAGGATTGTGGCAATCCGACCCTAAAAAGCTAATAAGATCTTCATCAATTAAACGTTCAGCTATTTTCCGAGTTTCAGGAGAGTAATGGCCAATTAAAGAAAGAATATTTAATTGCAAAAAAACACCTTTATCTTTCATTTCGTGATACTTTTCGAACGAATTATACCAGAATCCATACCTTTCTGGATGCGCTAAAATGGGTTTATATCCATTGGTTTGCATTTCAAAAATAGTTGATGTTAAATTGGGCGGTTCTGCTATAAATGGCAATTCAAAAAGCACATAATTACTACCAAATGAAAGCACAGACTTAGACTTAATTTTTTCCTCAAAAAATTCATCCAAATAATATTCTGCTGCTGCTTCTATCTCAATTGTGACGTTATTCCTTTTTAGTTCAACTTTCAATTGCTCTAATCCATCTAAAATTATTTCCGGTGTATTCTTATAAAAATCACTCATGATGTGCGGAGTAGTAATTAGTTTCGAGTAACCGAACTCTTTAAACTTCCTAATCATTTGAATTGACTCATCCATACTTTTTGAGCCATCGTCGATACCAGGAATTAAATGCGAGTGAAAATCTACTTCCAACTGAGCAAGAGATGCCGGATGCATTTTTTTTTCACTTTTAAATAAGTCAGAAAGCCAAGTCATACAAAAAAGTTAAGAATGTATTAATTCTATTTATTTTTAAACCAAGCAATAGTCTTCTCAATACCTTCTTGAAAACGTGTCGTTGGCTCATAATTCAACAGGCTCTTTGCTTTGCTAATATCAGCCAAAGAATCCTTGATGTCGCCTGCTCTTTCATCACGATGAGTGGCTTCTATATTTGAACCTATTTTGTTTTTTATAAATTCAAACATTTCTAACAAAGTAAAACGTTCGGCAACAGCAACATTAAATACTTCTCCAAAAGCAGATTCATTTTCAGTGAATAAGGCTCTAATATTTGCCTGAACTGCATTTTCAATATATGTAAAATCTCTTGTTTGTTTTCCATCACCATTAATATAAGGTGACTCTCCATTTAATAAAGCCTCAATAAATAATGGAATTACAGCAGCGTAAGCTCCGTCAGGACTTTGCTTAGGACCAAAAACATTAAAGTATCTTAAACCAATCAATGATTGATTATAGTTTAAATGTGCCACCTTGGCATATAATTCATTGGTATATTTTGTTACTGCATAAGGAGAAAGAGGATTTCCAATTTTTGACTCTACTTTCGGTAAAGTAGGCTCATCACCGTAAACAGATGAAGAACTTGCATAAACTAGTCTTTTTACACCACTTTCTCTTGCGGCTGTAATTATGTTTAAGAAACCCGTTACATTTGATTCATTTGCAGAGATAGGGTCTTCAATTGATCGTGGAACAGAACCTAAAGCTGCTTGATGACTAACTAAATCAACATCCTTCATAGCTCTCAGACAATCTGAATAATTACTGATATCAGCATCTATAAATTCAAAGCTAGGATCATTTGAAAATGACTCCAAATTACTCTTGTCTCCCGTAGATAAATTATCAATTACTCTTACTTTTTTCGCACCAAACTGTAGTAAATATTCAACAATATTAGAACCGATAAACCCTGCACCTCCTGTTATTAAGAATGTAAGATTTGAAATATCAGACTTGTGAAAATTGTTAGTGTACATAATTAACTTTCTTGGTATTGTTCTTTGTAATACTTCTGATATTCACCTGTAGTTACACGTTCTAGCCATTTCTCATTATCAATATACCAATCCACTGTTTTTTCAAGACCTTCTTCAAAATTAATAGACGGCTCCCAAGCTAAGTCATTTTTTAACTTACCTGAGTCTATAGCATACCTTTGATCATGGCCTTTTCGATCAGTTACATAGGTGATTAGCTTTTCTGAATCGCCAACATTACGATTCAATTTTTTATCCATAATGCTGCAAAGTCGTTTGATAAGTTCAATATTCTTCCACTCATTGTTTCCTCCGACATTATATGTTTCCCCTAATTTACCATTGTGAAAAATGACGTTTATTGCTTCTGCATGATCATTTACCCAAAGCCAGTCTCTCACATTATCTCCTTTCCCGTAAACAGGCAAGTTTATACCCTTTCTTATGTTATTAATAAATAGTGGAATAAGCTTTTCTGGAAATTGATTAGCTCCATAATTATTTGAACAATTTGAAATAACTATAGGAAATTGATAGGTATGAAAATAGGCCCTCACTATATGATCTGAACTAGCTTTAGAAGAAGAATAAGGACTTCTTGGGTCATATGATGTCTCTTCTGTAAAGTAACCTGTTTTCCCCAAGGAACCATAAACTTCGTCTGTTGAAACATGGTAAAATAATTTATTCTCAAAATCATTTTCCCAGTATTTCTTTGCTGCATTCATCAAACAAGCAGTTCCCACTATGTTAGTTTGAATAAATTCCAAAGGGTTTGAAATGGATCTATCGACATGAGACTCAGCGGCTAAATGAATTACTCCATCAATTTTATATTTCTCAAACACTTCATCTAAGAGAGTTTCATCCAATATATCTCCTTTGACAAAGGTATAGTTAGAAGAATCAGAAACATCTTTAAGGTTCTCCAAATTCCCAGCATAAGTCAATTTATCGTAATTGATTATCTCGTAGTCTTTATACTTATTTACAAATAACCTAACAACATGAGAACCTATGAATCCCGCTCCACCGGTTATTAGTATATTTCTTTTAGCCATATTATAAGCTTAAATAATTTATCGATCCAATTTTACCCCTTAAGACTCCTTTTACATCAAACACGAATCCCTTGGTCTTTAATATTTTATTAAAATAGCTTTCGTCTAATTCCAAATATTCATCATGACTTACTGCTAATACAACTGCATCATAATCATTTGAAGTTCTGTCAGAAAGCGAAAAACCATAATTTCTTTTTAATTCTTCAGAAGATGCATGAGGGTCAATTACATCAACTTGAAGTCCAAATGATTTTAGCTCATGCACAACATCAGCTACTTTTGAGTTTCTTATATCGCTCACATTTTCTTTAAATGTAGCTCCCATCACTAAAATCTTTGCTCCATTGCTTGATTTATTTTGAGCTACAACTTCCTTTACTATTGTTCCTGCAATGTAACTACCCATTCCATCATTAACTGATCTACCTGAATTTATTATTTGCGCATGATACCCATATTCCTTTGCTTTATAGGTTAAGTAGTATGGATCAACCCCTATGCAATGACCGCCAACCAATCCTGGGTAAAATTTTAAAAAATTCCACTTTGTACCCGCTGCTTCCAGAACATCATAGGTATTAATCTTCATTTTGTTAAAAATTACTGAAAGCTCATTAATCAGTGCAATGTTCACATCTCGCTGAGTGTTTTCAATAATTTTTGCGGCTTCAGCAACCTTTATTGATGCCGCTTTGTGAACGCCGGCTTCTACAACTAATTCATAGGTTTTAGCAACCTCTTCAAGGGCCTCGTCGCAACAAGCAGAAACTACTTTAATTACATTTTGTAAGGTATGCTCAGTATCACCTGGGTTAATTCTTTCAGGGGAATAACCAATTTTAAAATCCTCTTTAAATTTTAAACCACTTATTTTTTCTATTACTGGCACACAATCCTCTTCTGTGCAACCTGGATAAACAGTTGATTCGAAAACTACATAGTCTCCTTTTTTTATAACAGTTCCAACAGTTTTTGAAGCAGATAATAATGGCTTTAAATCAGGTAAATTATGTTGATCAATTGGTGTTGGAACAGCCACAATATAGAAGGATGCACTTCTTAATTCTTCAATATCATCAGTAAAAATTATATCAGAATTGTCAAAATGCTCTTTTTTTAATTCCTCGCTAGGATCTATTCCTTGCTTCATCATTGCTACCCGATCT
>CAYPJC010000228.1:0-4236 GCA_964410855.1 uncultured Flavobacteriales bacterium
AATGTCAATAAACCCTTGTTTGGGGATTTAATGCACGATATGATGGCTGTGAATAGGAGTATTGAAGTATATCTTTTGAGTGAAGAAGGAGAGGTGTTGTACTCTGTAGTTTTGGATCATAGCAATCCAAATCAACCAGCAAATAAAGTAAATCTTAAGCCTATTCAGTCTTTTATTGATGGAGGGGGGCAGGAATATGTATTAGGTGACGATCCTCGAAACCCAGGAGAGCTTAATATTTTTTCGGCAGCAGCTTTTGAAATAGATGGAAAATCAGGATACATCTATATAATATTGGCTGGTCAAGAATTAGCGGCGGTAACTGATACATTATTTACGAGTTACTTTATGCAATTGGGGATGGGAGTAGCAACTTTAACAACCCTTTTCGCTTTAATAATTGGATTTCTTAGTATTTGGTTTTTGACTAAAAACTTAAGAAGCATAATACAAACCGTAAAACGGTTTCAAGAAGGAGATTTAGACATAAGAATTGAAAACCCACATCAATCTGATCTTTCTATTTTGGCGAAAAATTTCAACGTTATGGCAGATACAATTGTCAAAAATATGGATGAGATTAAATCGGTAGATAGCTTAAGACGTGAGTTAATTGCGAATGTTTCTCATGATTTGCGAACACCATTGGCCATTTTAAAAGGGTACGTAGAAACCTTGAAAATGAAAGCGGGCAGTATCGATGAAAAAGAGCGGGAAAAATACCTCACCATCATCCATGATAGTTCAGACAAACTTTCAAATCTAGTAACACAATTATTTGAATATTCAAAATTGGAAGCAAAACAAGTAACGCCAAATAAAGAGCCTTTTTCGATATCAGATTTGGCTATGGATTTAGTCGCAAAATATCAAGTTATTGGAGAACAGAAAGGCATTACTTTAAAGGTAGAAGTAGAGGAAAATTTACCCTTGGTATTTGCAGATATTAGTTTAGTTGAAAGAGCCATTCAGAATTTGATGGACAATGCGTTAAAGTTTACACCTAAAGAGGGAAGAATAAGCTTGCATATTGAATCATCTAATCAGGATGTAAAAATTGCTGTCTCAGATACAGGTCCAGGGATCAAAGAAAGCGAACAGGTTCAGCTATTTGAGCGTTATCGGCAAACTAATCGGACGAATTACAGTGAAGGAGTGGGACTTGGACTAGCGATTGTGAAGAAAATTATGGAGCTGCACAATACAAACATTCAAATTGTGAGCAAACCAAATGAAGGGAGCTCGTTCCAATTCTGGTTGCCTTCATATATTGCATAATTTTTTTTAACAGAGAAATGAAGCGTTCGTATTTGTTAAATCATTTAATTGCAGGAGATGCATGTTCTCTAGGGTCCTGATTGAGCAAAATACAATGAGCTTTATAGAGTAAAGGGTGTTTTTTACTATATGCGATGGGTTGTTCGAAAAACGCTTCTGTTGTTACGGCAAAACATTCCATTAAATTATTCCCTCCATAGGCTCTAAAAAAGGTGTTCTGTCCATTTTTAATGCTTCGCATTTCCTTTGTAGCCAATCTTTTCCAACGGCCCCATTTTCTATTTGAATAGAATTTATTGAAAAAGGTTGATTTAATATTTTCTAACATTAAACTGTGAGCCAATTCATGAATTGAAAGGTTTAAGGCGTCATCTGGAATTTCAAAGCCTTTGACGATAACGGGCCAAACCATGTTTATTTTTTTGGTGGCAGGATTGGTATCCCCATGATACAAGTCTTTCACATGCTGGTATTTATAGGCTTTGTGCGAAATAAAAATGGTTTTAAACCAGTTTAGGTGATATTTTTTCAAGCCAAAAGTAATTTGGATAAATGCACTCGATATTAAGGCTTGCATTTCTATATTGAGTGCTAATTCTTCAGATGATTCGAACCGAATATTGCTCAAGAAGCTAATGGTTCTTTTTAAAAAGCGTTGTTGGTTTTTTCCGGATAGTTTTTGGAAATAGCTGTTCCATTTTAAAAGGTAGTTGAAAAGGTCAGTTTCTGTTGCCAATTGAATTTAAGGTTGGAGCTTTAAAAATTAAAGCTAATAAAGCTTTTTCAATTTTCCTTTTTTATGGACTACACTTCGACCCATTCGATGAACTCAGGGCAGGTAGGCCTGCCTGCCACAAGCAGGCTCAGTGATCAAAGGTCCACGGAATCGTGATTCACGGACTACAAGTCCGCGCTAAAATTTCGGTTAACTCGCGCTATTAAGAATGTCTAAGAGTTAGAATCTGACTAGCTGTTCGGTCTTTTATTCCTGTTCCAAGTTTTCTTTTTTGGACTGTTGTTATTGTTTTGTCGCGATCTACTATTTCGAGTATTGTTTTTCGCTTTAGCACCTACAGGTTCTTTTTCAGTATCAACGAAAGGATGGTCACTAACCATTGGAATATCTTTCCTAATCAACTTTTGAATGTCTCTTAAGTAGGCTAATTCTTCCGCATCACAAAATGAGATAGCTTCTCCACTTGCATCCGCTCTTCCTGTTCTTCCTATTCGGTGAACATACGTTTCAGGAACGTTTGGTAAGTCGTAATTAACCACCAATGACAATTCTTCAACATCAATTCCCCTTGCAGCAATATCAGTGGCAATAAGGACAGCAACCTTGCCATCTTTAAACCCATTTAGCGCTTTTACTCTGGCTGCTTGTGATTTATTTCCGTGAATGGCATCAGCTTCAATGTGTGCTTGAGCTAATTTTTTCACGATTTTATTTGCTCCATGTTTCGTTCTAGAAAAAACTAAAGTAGATGTTGCCTTCTTAGTTTCTATTAAGTGAATCAAAAGTTTAACCTTATCTGCTTTACTTACTCGATATACTGATTGAGTTACCTTTTCGGCGGTTGTTTTTTCTGGTGCAATCGTTACCCGTTCAGGATTTCCTAAAATCTTTTTTGATAAATCAACAATTGCCGGAGGCATAGTTGCTGAAAAGAATAACGACTGTCTTTCTGTTGGTAGTTTTGCAATGAGTTTTTTAATGTCGTGAATAAAACCCATGTCAAGCATTTGATCTGCTTCATCTAACACGAAATATTTCACTGACTTTAGGCTGATAAATCCTTGGTTCATCAAATCTAATAATCTACCTGGTGTAGCTACCAAAATATCTACCCCTTGTCTTAATCGATTTGTTTGCGGGTTTTGATTGACACCACCAAAAATTACGGTGCTTCGCAAACTAGTATTTACGCTGTATTCAGTAATATTTTCAGCTATTTGTAGCGCTAACTCTCTAGTAGGAGTAACGATTAATGCTTTGATCGTTTTGTGTTTTTTTGGATCAACTTCTTGATGCAAATGCTGTAAAATAGGAATGGTAAAGGCAGCTGTTTTTCCTGTACCTGTTTGTGCACAGCCTAGTAAATCTTTCTTCTTTAAAAGTATAGGTATAGATTGTTCTTGAATGGGTGTAGGTTGCGTATATCCTTTTGCTTCCAAAGCTAAAAGGATTGGGTCGATAATATCGAGTTCTTTAAATGTCATAAAAATGGATGGGAATCAAAATTGAGAGAAAATGCAAAGGTAATCCAAATCATTGAATATATGTAGCAGGCAGATTAATTGCTATTTTAGCAGCTTAAACAGCTATGCGTTTACTAAATCAAATAAACTATTTTTCGTGTTAGAGCTTTTCAAGAAAAAGTATGCTGCTTATTTTCTCTTTGCCCTTATTTGGGTTTACATCATTATTCGTGCATTTACCGTTTTTTACTTGCATGACGAATTAGTAAGCAAGTGGGCTTATATGATTGATTGGAATGCATTTCCCTATCAAGGAAAATTAGACGTTATGCAGCAGTTTAAGAACATATTGTAAGCTAATAAATTGATTTTATCGAGATAGCAATTAAACTTATATTTGGGTAAAGAACGTTTACTAATAGAATAGATGAAAAGAGGACAAATTTCAAATTTACTAAGAAGACTAGGACTGATATATTTCACTGATTGGTTGAGATACTTCATGGAAAAGTTTAAGAATCGAATAATTAATCAGGAATTTAAATCAAAAAACCCTAAAGTTAAATTGCCACCTGATTACTTGATTTATGAATCATTCCAAATAAACTATCAAAAATATTACACTGAAAGTATTGATACTGCGAAATGGTTGATTAATCATTTTAAAAAACATATTGATTTAAAAAATAAACGGATTTTGGATTGGGGATGTGGTCCAGGTCGAATAATTCGTCATTTGCCAAATGAGATCGGAAGAGC
>CAYPJC010000229.1:0-4232 GCA_964410855.1 uncultured Flavobacteriales bacterium
ATATCAAATCTTTGTTTTTTATAGACTTTACAAAAAGACTAAATAAAATTAAGCAAAATACAAGTGTAGAAAATATACCGTTGCTTAGAGCATATTGAAGGTACATATTATGAACATTAAACTTTTTATCTGTTCCAATTTGAAAACCTAATCGGCTATACTCATCTAATAAAACCTTTTGAGCATCCCCAGTTCCATAGCCTAAAAATGGTTTTTCCTTTATTAAATTTAATGCGCATTCCCACATCGCAAACCTCATGGTTAAAGGTGTAAGGTGATCGTCACTTAATTCATATTCTAAACTAAATGATTCTATTTTAGATTTAATACCACTATAAGAAAGGATGCCAATTATACTCAATACAATTGTAAGAAAAAATATTCTTTTAAAGTTACTAAAGAAGTAGGGTTTTAGCTTAAAAAGAAGCAATAAGCAAATACTCAAAGCAAACGCAAATGAAAATAAAGAAGATTTCAAAAGGTACAGTAAAATAAAAAAGAAGATAAATAAAAGAATATAGGTCAATTTTTTCCATCTTAACTCTTTCCAAGAATTTATGAGATGATTTAAAATTAATATGTTTCCAAATGAAAGGTAAAATGAAAAATAAATGGCATGCATTCCAGCTGGTTCTGTTAAGCGTTGATGCATAAAATTGTTATATCCAAAAAAAATAGACTTCCCCGGAATATATACAGATCCTGTGGTAAGGTATTTTGAAAACGCAATGCTTAAACAGACTATTCCTAGAGTTGCAGCTGAAATGAGATAAACATCCATCAATTTCATCCTTTGTTCTTTAGAGAATCTTTTAGACCCAATAACTAAAAGTGGCATAAAAAGAAGCGATGAATGCCTTCCTAATACGTTTAAGCCATTATTGATGTCTTGAGAATAAATTAGGCCAATTGCTAAAATAAAAAATAAGACAAGCATCCAAATTTGACACTTTGCATCTCTTATAAAATCCCTTTTTAAAAGTAGATTAAGCCCTACTATTACCGCTAATACTATAATTGCAACGCTATTAAACTTAATAGGCATAAAAAAAGACATCGTTAGCAAGCCGTAAGCGAAGAATTCAATTTTACTTAACAAAAGGATAAATTTCATTCAGAAATATCTTTGGTAAATGACTTCCATCGGAATAGAATAAACCCCAATGTTGGCCAAACTATTGCCATGTCAAATATAGGTATGGTAATCCCAATAGTAATTATTGGGATTATAAAAACAGCAGCATAGGTGTATTTATTCCATTTTAGGTCATCGGTCCAATTTTTTATTTGAGAATAGGCAATTTTAAACAAAGAGAAGATAAGTGTTAGGCCGAGAAAGCCTGAATTAATAAAAATACTCAGTAAAGCATTGTGAGCATCATAAACTACTTTAGGAGTTCCTATTTGTTTTAATGCATGGTAATATTTGGGAGTCCCATAAGTTTTGAATATTTCATAGTCAGATCCAATACCACTTCCAACAAGGTACTCCCAAAAACTAAAGTCTTTTATTCCTTCCAGGTAAATATTCCATATTAGCCCTCTACCTGTTAATATGGAAGGAGGAAATATATAACCAGTATAATGATAGACATTTTTGAAAAAATTAAATGCTACGATTCCTATGAATAGTAGTATAAATAGACTGTAAGAAATTAGTTTTTTCCTAGAAATGACCTTTATCTTTGAAATACTTCCCTTGTTTATAATTAGGAGATAGTAAAAGAATAATAAAATGGTAGCGGCTAAAACCGCTTTAAATAAAGTGAAAGATGCCATTAATATTAACAACAGGAAAAGCCAAAAGCTTTTATTTTCCTTACCAAAGAATTGGAAGATGCATAAATAGACAATAATGGTTGAGAGTTCCGAGCCATGAAAAAGCAGCCCATTGGGTCTTGGAGTCCATATACCATCAAACATGGTAAAATTAATGTATGTCGCATTCCATAATTGTAATGGGAATAAATTAAAAAATTGTAAGCCGGAAATAATTACAGGAACCCATAACAAGCTATAAAATCGTAGCTCATAATTTTTTAAGGTTTTACTTGGGAGTTTTTTATTGACAAGCATGTCAATCATTACCAAGAAAACGAATGGTCCAAAAAAGAAGTCAATAACATCTTTTATAGCCCAGCTTTCAGAAAATAATTGTACGATTAAGTAAAAAGCACTCAAGTAAAGAATCCATTTTTTTGAAGAATCGGCTGCAAGTAAAATTATTGCGAGTAAGAAAATTATTCCAAAGCCCATCAAGTGGATTTTTATTGGGCATGGTGGCACAATATTGCCAAGTATAATAAGGATAGGGGTTAAACTTAAAAGCTCTAAGAATAGCAGTCTTATGGTGTCCAACCTCTTCATACTAGTTTATTTTTCTAAGAACACTTTTGTATTTTATTGGTAATAGAATTGCCATTGGAACCAAAGATATGCATGTTGCTATGATAACTCCTGTGGCTTCATACTGATAGAGCAACCAAAAGGAGAGTGGAATATTTATAAGAGCTGAAAAGAGCAATAGGTTTCTAGCAAATCGAACTATTGAAACACCCCTTAGGAAAAAGGTAAAAATATTATTCCAACAAGTTAATAGAATGGAAATTGCCATGAAAATGGAAAGTCTTGTTGGGATATGGATTTCGGATCCAATCCAAAGATCGTAAGCCCAATCAGATAGAAAAATCATAACTAGAGATAGAAGAAATATGCCTAGCCATAAAAGCATTAATTTATTAATGCTTGATTTAATCCAGCCTTTGTCTTTTTTATAGTATGCCTCTGTAAATGAAGACCAATAGGGGACTAGGACTAAATTGAATAACACAACAATTACATTGAAGTACTTAAAGCTTAGGTTATAAATAGATACATCTGTTCCCTTTAAGTTGCTCATAATTATTAAGTTATCGGAAGAAAAGAGTACAAGTGTGCACAATTGAATGATGAAATAATCTTTATTCATATTCTTGAAAGGGCTTGACTTCTCAAACAAAATTCCTTTTAAGGATGGTTTATACTTATTTAGACCCTTAGCATAAAGTTTAATGTTTACAAAAAACCAGGTTAGGAGTGGGATCAATGAAAACCAAATAGCATAAAGCAATAAACTGGGAATAATACCTAGGTAGTTTGCTAGAAGCAATCCAAGTAGAAGTATTCCGTTTTGAAATGCAACAATTTTGTAGGTTGTTTTAACTTGATGGGTTGCAAGTAATACACTGTTAATGAATAAAAATATAAATTGTGATAAAAAAATGATAACACAGACCCTGAACATGAAATCAAAAGAATTAGCTTGCTCGGGACTTGAGGTAAATAAAGCGCTAATTGGAAATATGAATGAAATGAGAATTAGTGCAGAAATTGCTGTTAAATAAGCAATAATCAATGCTTTATACCCCTTGGAGATTAATTCTTTAATCTTTACTGTTTGATCATCGGTAAAGTATTTTGTTAATTGATTTCGAAAACTATTGCTGATTCCTGATTCTAATGTCGAAAACCAGGTGAGAAAAGAATAGAAAGCTAACCATACTCCATAATCTTCAATGCCAATTAAAGAAATCGAGTATCTAACAATTAAAAGATTGAAAACAATGTTAATACCCTTGTAAAAGCTTGAACCTAATACATTATTTACTAGCGTTCGGGTTCGTGCAGACTTTTCATTAAGCATCTACTAGGGTAGGGTTTTTTCTATAATCTTTTAGTAATAGAATTAAAATACTCAATAAGAAAAATGAAAGCCCAAATACAAGGGTGTTTCCTGACCTTTTTAATCCATATTTTACACCAAAATTGCTAAAATGAGAATGAATTTGATAACAATTGTCAATATTATTGATCAGTTTATCTAAAGCAATAACTTCTTTAGAGTAATACAAGTAGCGATTATATATTTCAAGCAATTGAAAATCATTTTTGTCGCTGTTCTGATCCAACGATATGTTGGTTATTGAGCCCTCGCTGTTTGATTTTGCTTGTTCTAACATTACATTATTTAATACAATCTTCAAGGTATCTAATCGATTCATCTCTTTTAAATACACTTCTTTCTGATAAATTAAATTCTTCTTAATGTTCTTTCTGATTTTGTGTAATCCAGGAACTCTTTCAAAAAATGCAATTAATTGAGGTTCGATTTTTGAAAAAACATCTTTTTCATTTGATGCAAGAGTAATTGTAAAACGATTGTCAAAATCAGTTAATTCAGAATTTAATAAGTC
>CAYPJC010000230.1:0-4228 GCA_964410855.1 uncultured Flavobacteriales bacterium
ACTTGATCCACTATAAGGTAATCCCGTAGGACTTTCAAATAAATAGTTTTTTGGTTTGTACTTTTTGTAGTAAATACGTAAGTCAGTCAACAAGCTAGCACTAAGTAAGGATATTCGATCCTTATTGCCTTTCGCATCTTTAATGATTACAACTAATCGTTTACTATCTATGTCTGCCAAACGTAAATTAATTAATTCGCTTCGGCGCAAGCCTGCAGAATACAATAAGCTTATAATACATTTGTGTTTTATATTACCGGTGGCTCGTATTATATCTGCAACTTCTTCTAAAGCCAATACAGTAGGCAGTTTCTTCTCTTTATTAGGCCTGTTTATAGCATAAAATCGATTGGGCATACCCAAAACTACTTCGTAATAAAACTTAATCGAACTTATAATTAAATTTAAAGTGCTTTTAGATGCTCCCTGCCGTTGTTTCATTAGAAGGTATTCTTGAATATCTCTTTCACTTAGAATGAGGTAATTAATTGAATTATAGTGGTTAATGAAGTTCTCAAAATAAAAGATATAAGATTTTGCCGTAGTAAAAGAATACATTTTAGATTCCAAAGTATTATAAAACTCAATAGGGCAGTACTTAATACCATCTTTTGGTTTTCGATTTCTAAAATCATTTAAATAGATCATTTCTTCATTAAATCCCCTCTGGTTACCAAAAAAGTTCCTGCCATTTAGCCAGGCGACTCCTTTAAATGTATTAAACACATGGTCTAAGTTTTTAGAAGTGTTTATTATGTATGCCATGCTAAACTCCTTACTCCATTTGATTCCCGGTAATCCTTTTACTAAAATATTTATTATTTTATTTGGGTAAAACTGTAAACCAATCTGTTTTTGACCACGAATCATCAAGTGTTTTAAGGAAATTTTGAATAGCGTTTGATTATTCATTGAGCATAATTAGAAAAAAAACAAAACATTAGTAGCTTATTAAGCGCTTAATAAGCTACTAATGTTTTGTAATTTTAAATAATGAAAACCAAAAAAAAATGCCCAGTATGTGAAAATCAAATTATAGGAAGAGTCGATAAAGTATTTTGTTCTTTAGAATGTAAGAGAGCAGCAGATTATGAAAAACGAAGAATAGAAGATGCTTTATTTTTTAAAATCGACAAGCAACTAAAAACCAATCGTAAAATTCTCAAAAAATACAATCGAACAGGAATGACAACACTTCGAAGAGAAGTGCTTCATAAAGAAGGTTTTAATCCCAATTTTTTTACCCATTATTGGAAAAATAAAAAGGAGGAAGTGTACCTGTTTTCTTACGACTTAGCCATTCATAAGCTGAAGCATAATAATAAAGACAAATACGTGATTGTTGAATGGCAAGATTATATGAATAGTAGGGATGATAATTCTTTAAAATAGAATTGAATAGAAAATCAACTTTAAATAAGTAATAGTAACTTATTGTAAATTAAGACTGCAACAGAAATTAGCTAACCCTTATTATTCATGGAATTTCGTGGGTGTAGATACAAGGCGTCTAACTAGGTAGATATACAAATGTATTTCAAGTAGTTAGTAACCTGTCTGCCGCCGTGTCTGCCGCCGTGTCTGCCGACAGGCAGGACAGGCAGGACAGGCAGGCGAAGTAGATGCACCCACTAAATCCAAAAAAAAAATTAGTTACCCTAAATTTTTGGGGTGACTATTTACAGAAAAACCAAGTGTATTTGATTGAAAATAAACCACCTATAAATACAGGCTACTTTTATGGTGAATAATGCGGGCTAATCCTAGTAAGAATAAGTTACCCTGCGTGTCATTAAAGTCAGTATTTAAAAATATGAAGTCGTAAAAAT
Organism: uncultured Flavobacteriales bacterium; assembly: GCA_964410855.1. Classification (GTDB taxonomy): domain Bacteria; phylum Bacteroidota; class Bacteroidia; order Flavobacteriales_E; family Vicingaceae; genus JAVJQS01. The sequence continues at coordinate 1,830 of CAYPJC010000230.1, forward strand.
AGTCTCTATCTGATACTTATAGAGGATTGTTCGAAATAGTAGTCCTCTTTTTTTGAATATTATGTTCAATTAACTACCAATCTGTCGGTTTGTAATCCTTTAAGAATTTTCCACACCAATGTTTACCGGTATTTATTCCGTCGAATAAAGGGTCTAAAACACGAGCAGCTCCATCTACAATGTCTAACGGTGGCTGAAAATCATGTTCTACTTCTTTTTTCTTGGCTAATTCTACAGGGTCTTCATCGGTAACCCAACCAGTATCTACCGCATTCATATAAATGCCATATTTAGCAAAGTCAGAAGCCGAGGTATGCGTCATCATGTTTAAGGCTGCTTTTGCCATATTGGTATGCGGGTGCCGATCCTCTTTGTGCCAACGATGAAATTTGCCTTCCATAGCAGAAACATTTATAATGTGTTTGATGCCAGTGTTTTCCTTTTTCATGATGTTAACCAATCGATTCACCAAAACAAAAGGAGCAACTGAATTCACCAACTGAACTTCTAACATTTCATTGGTATGGATTTCGCCCAATTTTAAACGCCAGCTGTTCGTTTTTCTCAAGTCTACCTGTTGTAAATCGGCATCTAGTTCACCTACAGGGAAAACTTCATTACTCGCTAAGGTATCTTCTATTCTATAAGGTATTTGAGATATTTTGGCAGAAGCATGAAGACCTATTCCCAATTGCTTTCCGTGCCAGCTAATGGGAAGGTTTTTCTGTTCCTTATCAGTATATGAAGTGTTTAGCTTGTGTAGTTCTTTAATGCACAAATCGTGGTCTGCTAAAGCGTCTTGTGCAAACTGTGGCAACTCATTTATTGGCAAGGCCTCATTCGACATTAAATGCTGATAAAACCCCGCAGGCCTTCTAACTGTTTGAGCTGCATTGTTTATTAGGATGTCTAGTCTTTCATATTTCTGTTCTATAAAATTGCAGAAAATCTCAACACTAGGAATGTGTCTTAAATCCAACCCATGGATATGCAATTTATCTCCCCAACGTTTAAAATCTGGTTCTTTGGCAAACCGTAAGGCAGAATCTACAGGAAATCGAGTAGTTGCTATAACCGTTGCTCCGGCGCGCAACATTAAAAGCGTAATGTGGTAGCCAATTTTTAATCTTGAACCTGTTACAAGGGCTACCTGATTTGTTAAATCTGTTGTTTGAAACCGCTTGGCATAATTAAAGTCTCCACATTTCTTGCACATGGTGTCGTAAAAGTGGTGCAACGAATTAAAAACCGCTTTGCATACATAACAGTTTCTTGGCGATTCTAATTCTATTTCAGCTTGATTTTCTTTTCCTGTCAGGGAAATTATCTTTGGAGCCACAAAAATACTAGCATCTCTAGCAGTACGAATTCCAGTTGTATTTCTAGCCTGTTTGTCTTTCGCTTTAAGCTTTCGTTTGTTTTCTTTTCTTGCTTCCTTTTTTCTCCTACTAAATTCTTCTTTGTTGGGTCTCGAGAAATGACCGGCAGCCATTATCAAAGCGATTCTTTTCTCTTTTGGGATATCGAAAATTTGATTGGTATCAGCGTTTAGCTTTTCTAAAATGGCAAGACAATTATCTATTTCTTCTTGACTGATTTTATTTAGCTTTTGCTCATTTTCCTTATCAGCCATAATTCCATTTTGTGGTGAAATTAGCTATAAATATTAGCGTTTGACATTCAAAATAGTTCAATTTCAGTTTGCTATTTTTAGGTAATCTGCCTGTGGATCAGGTAAAATATAGCAATAACTATCTCAACAGGTTCCTGTTTATGGGAATACATAAGCTTGCACAATCTCAAACTATAAGTTTGAAAGATTGAACGCGAAATAATTTAATTCAATACTTAAATCTAATTAAGCTTCTATTGCTTTTTTCGATTTACGGAACAAATAAGTGCCGAAAATTTTTCTTTTAACGAACCTTACCTGCTTATCTGAATTCAACAATTTAGTGTAAACGTTTTTTGGTACTCCAAAACATTCAAAAGTGGTTCCATCTATAAAGGTAATTTCAAGCAATAAACCCTTATGTTGAATATTTGTAATCCCACCTTTATCAATTGTTTCTTGGTATTCTTCTTTATTAGTCTCGTGTGTTTCGGGTGCTATACTTACTAAAAAATGGTAAGCATCAATAATTTTGGTGCTTATTTGCTCCGCCTCAATAGCCTTTTCATCGCCAGCCTGAAACTTATCGGGATGCCATTCTTTTACCAAGTTTCTATACGTAGTTTTTAAAACCTTTAAGTCTAAACTACCTTCAACATTAAATAATTTCTTGTATTTTTCCACATTATTGGCTAAAGGGAATAATTTCTCAAAGTCTCCTTTCCTATAGTCCTCCTCCACATTTCTTAAAATTATATCTTCTCTCTTTTTCTGCTTCATTATGGAT
>CAYPJC010000231.1:0-4204 GCA_964410855.1 uncultured Flavobacteriales bacterium
ATCAAAATATGACGAACATTTACTTTATTCCCGCGTCTTTCAATCAATTGAATAATATGATATCCATATCTTGTTTTAATTACAGGTGAAACATGTCCAGATTTCAATTTAAATGATGCAGCTGAAAATTCAGGCTCAACTTCAGCTTTACCAACAAAGCCAATCTCTCCTCCTTTTATAGCAGACGCTTCATCTTCTGAATACAATACAGCGAGCGTAGCAAATTTCTCTCCTTCATTAACTCTATCCCTATACTCATTCAATTTACTTTTGACTATATCTATTGCACTTTGGGTTGTTTTTGCATTTATTACAATTTGTGCTACCTCTACAGAAGCATTCATTAATGGAAGACTATCAGAGGGGATTTTTTCATAAAACTGCTTCACTTCATCAGGAGTCACAGTTACTTCTGATGTAATATTGCCTTGCATTGTCTGCAATAAAAGTTGTTCCCGCATAGACTTGCGCATTTCATCTTTTATTTGAGATATTGGCTTCTTGTAATATTCAACCATTTTTTCCTCAGAACCTATTTGGCTGATAAAATAACGTAACCTTCTATCCATCTCACTTTCGACTTGTGAATCTGACACTTCTACACTGTCTAATTTCGCTTGATTTAAAAGAATTTTGGAATAAAGGATATCTTCAAGAACCTCACACCTCGAATTATCGGTTACGGTCATCCCATTAGCAACCATGCCAGAGTATTTAGCCTCAAGCTCAGATTTAGTTGCTATCTCGTCGCCAATAACTGCTATAACCTTATCAAGAATAATGGGCTCATCTTGAGCAAACCCTAAGAAAGAAGAGATTATTAAACCGAAGAAAATAATAGATCTAATTATAAATTTCATATTTCTTTTTTAAGGTAGCCTCTTCAAAAATTTCTTCCTTTGCTTTATTTAATAACTGCAACTTGCGCTTATTTCTAATTATGTTTTTTATTTGATTAGATACATATGGGAGTGGCGCCAATTCTCCAGGAAAACGTTGTTCCTCCATTTTTATTACAAGCGTTTGAAGGGTATCGGATATTATATTTTTCCCAGGAGTAATTTCCAAGTCCTCTAAGGGAAAAGATGCTGGCAAAAACTCTCTAATCATAGAAAATGGGACCCATTCAGAGGTGTCTAAATGGCAATTTATTGCAAATTGAGTGCAGTATTCAGAAATCTTTTGGTCAAAATCTTCTTCATTTGAAAAAAGCCAAAACTTTAAAGAGTCTTGCATTGGAGCTGAATTAATCAACTGAATAAATTTACCTTTAATTAATTGCTCCTTCAGCTTAAAATTGTTTTCATTAGCCCTGTAATATTTGACCAGTTCCTTCTTTCTAACAGCTGTATCTAATTTTTGCTTTACCAATAAATTCTCATAAGCATAAATCAAGAGTGAATTCTTATAATCATCCAGTTGCGCTTGAAAGTCTGCCTGGTTTTCAGAAAGATTTTGAAGCGCTTTCTTCAAGAGCAATTCTTTTTTGACCCAGTTCTCAATGTAATTCTTAACTAATAATTCGGTTCCTATTGAATCCCCTTCAATAATTAGATCAGAAACATCTTCTTTGTACAAAAGGTGTTCGTCAACTCTCGCTACTACTTCTCTATCATCTTTCCCTTCGAAAAGTTGGCAACTATTAAGGATTATAATTAAACAGAAATAACTAAAAACTTGCTTCAAACTAAATGTTTAATTCTTTTTTTAAATCCTTTAACATACTTTGGTTAATCTCAAAGGGATACTTTTCTCTTAACTCCTTTATCCATTCTGTTTCCAAAAACTCTTGATAGTTTGAAGTGATAATTCCTCTCGAATCATCAACAGTTTTATAAGTAGGTTCCAAAACTTCCTTGATGTAAATAAAAACTACTCTACCCTCCTTTTGGCTATTGTCAGAAATACCTTCTACCCATTTAACCTGGTCAACAGATTCATTCTCTCCCTTCTGGTATTTCTTTAATTCGTATTTAAGATTCAACTGAGAAGACTTGTTTACTTCATCAACGATATTTGTAAGGTTTAAACTATCACTTTCTTTGATTAATGATTTAGTTTGATTCGCTAATTCTTCATTTAATGCAGAAAAAACTACGGCATCAACCCGCTTGTCCCACTTATATTTTTCTTTATTCAGCTCATAATAGTTCATCAATCCGGCACTATCACTAACTGCTTTACTCCAAACTAATTTATCTGTCAAGTTAAACAACAATATTCCGTCGTGATACTCTTGCATAAGAGCCTTAAATTCTGGGTACTCAGTCTCCAATTTAGAATCCTTAAATCCAATCAATTTTCTATTTACAAAATCATCATATTTTTGATTTACTAGAATTTCAATATCAACTGGCTTTCTTGCCCTTTGGGTTTTATTAATGTATTCTGCAAAAGCTTTTTGCGATACCTTTACATCCCCTATTGTAAATAGTGTTTTCTTTAAACTACTGGCTTTATACGGTTGCCAGTCAGGAGAAAAATAAGTAGAGTCTATAATAGTATAAAAAACTTTTCTCTTAGCTAAATCTTCAGTAAATCCATAATCCTTCTTTATTTTTTGAAGTACAGCTCCTTCTTCTAGATTTGATCGACCATCTTTTTCTACCCTTAATGTTAACTCTTTTTCAACTTCATCATAACTCCCTATTGGCACCTTTTCAATTAATTTGACAATATGCCATCCATAAGGAGTTTCAAATGGCTCTGAAATATCGCCAGGCTCTTTTAGACTAAATGCCACTTCTTCAAACTCAGGAACCATTCGTCCAACACCAAACATTGGCATCATTCCTCCTTGTGATGCTGTTCGCGTATCATCTGAAAATTGAGCTGCTAATTCTTCAAATTTTTTCCCAGTCCTTATTTGCTTATATATTTCATTTATTTTCCCCTCAGGGTCTTCCGTTTTCGACAATTCAGGATCATTAGCTATCAAAATATGAGCAACCTTTATATTTCCGACAGCATTTCTCTTGTCTTCCACTTTTAAAACATGGTAGCCGTATTTAGTTCTTACAATATTTGAAATATCTCCAACAGCTGTATTGTAAGCAGCTGATTCAAATGGGTAAATCATGTAAAATGCAGTAAAATATCCTAATTCTCCTGCATTCGTTTTTGCTGAAGGATCGTCAGAATACTCCATGGCAACTGTTTTAAAAGATTGACCGCTCTCCAAAAGACTTTTTACCTTCTGGGCTCTATTGAAAGCAATAAGAGTATCTGCGACACTAGCATCAGGTGAGACGGAAATAAGCACATGACTTGCTTTTACATCCTGCAAGAGTCTTTCGTAAGCTTCCTTTTTCAATTCTTCCAAAATATTATCTGCCGACATATAAGGTTGGGCTAATTGCCTTCTATAACCTTTCAATTCTTTTAGAAAATCTGCGGCAGTATCCATACCCATAGACTCAGCTTCCAAAACCTTTAATTTAAAATTAATATACAATTCCAAGTATTCATCAATGGTGCTTTTATTAACCATTTCACCACTGTTGTTCTTATTGTAAACTCTTTTAAACTCCGCTTTTGAAATTTCCTCACTTCCAAAGTCAATAAATGCTCCAGCTTCTTCAGTTTGACCATGCAAGTTCAATCCTAAAAAGAACATCACAACTGCAAATAATTTTTTAATAGTATTCATATTTTTGTTTAAATAATTAATTAACGACTATAATTAGGTGCTTCTCGAGTAATTGCAATATCATGAGGATGGCTTTCTCGAATACCTGCACTTGTAATTTTAATAAATTTAGAATCTGTTTTTAATTTAGCTACGCTCGTGCAGCCACAATAGCCCATTCCTGCTCTAATTCCACCAACCATTTGATAGATCACCTCATTTAACGATCCTTTAAATGGAACACGACCACTAATTCCTTCTGGAACCAATTTCTTTATATCGTCTTCCATTTCTTGAAAGTATCTATCCTTTGATCCTTTTTCCATAGCTTCAATAGATCCCATACCTCGGTACGCCTTAAATTTTCTTCCTTCGTAAATAATTGTCTCCCCAGGTGATTCAGCTACTCCAGCAAATAATGAACCTGCCATTACTGTATCTCCGCCAGCTGCCAGAGCTTTTACAATATCACCAGTAAACCTTAGGCCACCATCTGCAATAACTGGAACCCCTGAACCTTCTAGCGCCTCAGCCACCATCTTTACGGCAGAAAATTGTCGAACTCCTACGCCTGCG
>CAYPJC010000232.1:0-4187 GCA_964410855.1 uncultured Flavobacteriales bacterium
AGGTTTATCAACGGTTGCAGGAAGTTGGATTGGTGGAGGCGCCAACCAAACAGCGATGAAAGAAATTTATGGAGCTAGTGATGAACTATTCTCAGCTATGATTACTGTTGATGTAATTGTTGCTAATATTTGGATGGCCTTCCTGCTAATTGGAGCAGGCATGTCTGAGAAGATAGACCGAATGTTTAAAGCAGACTCTTCAGCTATAACCGTTGTAAAAGAGAACATACAAAATTACCGCAATAGCATTTCAAAAATTACCAAGCTATCCGATATCATTATTATCTGTGCTATTGGATTTGGAGGAACTGCTATAGCTCACTTTGGATCAGACATTATTACTCCATTTATGGAGACAAAAAAAGAATGGCTTTCTGAATACCGACTTACCTCTATGGCAAGTGGTTTTTTCTGGATAGTTGTAATTGCTACCTTGATTGGTTTGTTTTTATCTTTTACGAAATTTAAAAAATATGAAGGGGCCGGTGCTTCTAAGTTTGGAAGTGCATTTTTATATGTTTTAGTTGCAACGATAGGAATGAAAATGGATATATTAGCCATTTTTGACAATTTAGGACTATTCTTAATTGGACTTATATGGATGCTGACACATGTTATCATTCTTTTATTAGTTGCTAAACTCATAAAGGCGCCATTTTTCTTTGTGGCGGTTGGAAGCCAGGCAAATGTAGGTGGAGCAGCTTCAGCTCCGATTGTTGCATCCGCTTTTAGTCCTGCTTTAGCTCCGGTTGGAGTATTACTAGCGGTATTTGGTTATGCTGTTGGAACTTTTGGAGCAATTATATGTGCACAGCTTATGCAAATTGTATCTCAATAAAATGGCAGATATATCAATAAACTAACTACCTTTAACTTAGTTTTTATTGTTTTTAAGATATAATAAAATCGCTTTAATGAATTGGATTGCTAAATTATTTGCAAATGCAGTAGCTGTAATTCTTACTGCCTATATTTTACCTGGGGTTCATGTAAAAGATTTTCTAACTGCTATATTGGTTGCTGTGATCTTAGCCTTATTGAATAATTTTTTAAAACCAATTTTAATCATATTAACCATTCCCGTTACTATCCTTACTCTTGGATTATTCCTTTTAGTCATAAATGCAGTCATTATTCTGCTTGCAGATGATTTAATTGATGAATTTGTGGTTAACAGTTTCTGGTGGGCTCTGTTGTTTAGTATAATCATGTCATTCTTCACATCTATCTTTAATCGATTAGGTGAAAATAAAAACACTTCTATAAAATAAAGCACAATGAAATATAATACTCCGATGTTCAAAGCCAATGAATTAGAGGGCAAAACTATTTTGGTAACTGGCGGAGGAACTGGCCTTGGCAAATCAATGAGCAAATACTTTATGCAGATAGGGGCCAATGTAATAATTGCCAGCAGAAAGCAAGAGGTATTAGATAAGACTGCAGAAGAACTCAGAAAAGAAACAGGAGGGAATATTCTCGCGTTTGCCTGTGATGTCAGAAAACCGTTAGAAATTGAAGCTCTAATAAAAAAAGGCATTGAAACTTTCGGAAGCATTAATGGATTAGTCAACAATGCAGCGGGAAATTTTGTCAGCCCAACGGAAAGGCTATCTCCAAAAGCATTCGACACCATTGTAGATATTGTTTTAAAAGGAAGTTATAACTGCTCCTTACTACTAGGGCAATATTGGATTAAAGAGAAAATAGAAGCAACTGTTTTAAATATAGTAACCACCTACAGTTGGACTGGTTCAGGATACGTAGTTCCTTCCGCGGTTGCAAAAGGAGGTGTTTTATCTATGACAAGGTCTTTAGCTGCTGAATGGGCTAAATACAAAATTAGAACCAATGCAATTGCACCAGGCCCCTTCCCTACTCAAGGAGCATTTAGCCGATTATTTCCAGAAGGAATAAAGGAAAAAATTGATCCGTTAAAAAGAATCCCATTAAAACGATATGGGGAGCATCAAGAACTTGCCAATTTAGCGGGATATTTAATGTCCGACTTTTCGGCTTATGTAAATGGTGAAGTGGTTACAATTGATGGCGGAGAGTGGCTATATAATGCTGGCGAATTTACTGGACTTGAGGCTGTTCCAGAAGAAATGTGGGACTATATCGAAAAAGAGATTCGAGGTAAAAATAAAAAATAGAGATAAGCTAGTATTAGAATTAACACATTTAAATAAAATTCCTGTCATGGCTTGCATGAGTGGCGGTTAACCGAAAGATATCAATGTGATAGTTGAAGCTCATAAAAACACCTATCTATTAGCAAGAAAAATCTGGATTTAATACCAAATATCATCAATAAACATATTCATGCCCCTTGCTCTATCAGCGTCTTGATCTTGAAATAATACTTTTTTTTCTACACCAAAATTTCGATCAAACTTCTCATCATCAGTCCATTTCTTGCCATTTCGAAGCAATTCTTCAATTTCGTCTAAAAACTCAGGGTCTTTCACTTTTTTAAGCAACTCCCCGATAAGCTTTCTTTTTTCTATGATGCTCATAATATCAAATATAAAGAATTAAAATAAGCCTGAAGTTTTATAAAGCCGAGTTTATTCACCATAACTGACTAAGATGCTATATGAACTTAAATCACCTTTCTTGTTATATTCTTCACTTCGAATTACCCCTATTCCGTTAGCTATATATTCTACATTTTTTGTTTCTCTGCTCCCAAATCCTGTAAATTCCGTAATGTATGTAATCTTAAAGGCTTCAAAGCTACCGGCTGGGACTACTACAGTCTCCTTGCTCTCAACCTTCCTATCTTTCAAGTTCACATTAAACTTTATTGGTATGGGCCCATCTATACTTAACTTTAATGATCCATCGTCCAGTTTTTGACCAACATAAAGTTCACTAGGAATAGTCATTCGGTCCATAGTTATTTCCATATCCATCGTTTTAAAAGATTGCATCGTTTCTTCAGGAATTAGCTTGGACATGTCAAAGCTAACAACTCCGTCTGCACATTCGAAGGTGATTTCATTACTAAGAATTTTTTTGTCTTTTTTGTCGAAAGATGCAATCTTAATGGTTGATACTATTACTCCATCAATTTCCTCGACAGCAATAACCTCATAAGATTGTTTTCCTTGGTACTTATCTTTTGCAGAATATGATTTTATAGTCCAACTTTTACCTTTGTTAAAGTCAAAATATGGATTACAATCGTTTTGAGAGAATAAAAACCCCACAACACCAATAAGGGCAACGATTAAAGCTAGAGTTTTTTGCATTTTTTTTAACTTAAAGAGTAACTATTCAGCCAAAAATAACTAAAAAGGATTTGTCGCATGAATACTCAATTCAGGAATATAACCTCTTTCGTTCATTTCTAAAACAGATACAACGGCATGAGCAATTTCTGTAGATGTTAATTTATTAGCCTCTTCCTCTCTTTCCTTTCTACTCTCCTGATTGAATGCTGTAGGCACAAAACTGGGATTGACATTAAAAACTCGAACATTGAATTTCCTTAAATCAGCCTGCCAGTTTGCACTTAATCCCCTTAAAGCAAACTTAGAAGAACTGTAAATACTTCCACCTTCATAACCATTTATAGAGGCTGTAGAGGCAATGTTTACGATATTTCCCGACTTCTGTGCTTTAAAAATTTTTGAAGCCTCTATTCCCATCATGGCAGCACCAAAAACATTAACATCATATACCTCCCTCATGGTTTGAATATCAATTTCATCAATTGGTTTTCGATCAACACCAATACCTGCATTATTAATTAAAACATCAAGCCCTCCGAATTTATCTTTGGCAAACTCAAAGGTTGCTTTAACATCTTGTTCTTTGGCAACATCAGCGTGAAAATAAATCGCTCCAATTTCCTCCGAAACTTCTTTTAGCTTATTTTGATCACGCCCAGTGATTAAAACCTTGGCACCTTTGTCTATAAGCATCTTTGCCATCATTTTTCCAAGGCCTGAACTTCCTCCCGTAATAATTATTCTTGAATTCTTTAATATCATGTCGCTTATTTTTGTGAATTTAAGAAACAAAAAAACAGCTTTGAAGTAAAACCTTCAAAGCTGTTCTCAACAAAACAACAAACAAATAATAAAATCTTTAAGCGATTTATTTTAATTTTAAAATATTCATACTGAAGTTGTTCAAAGTCGATTAGTATTTTTAGTCGTGAAGTATTGCGTTTACTG
>CAYPJC010000233.1:0-4183 GCA_964410855.1 uncultured Flavobacteriales bacterium
GTCGGGTTCTCTTGAGCGAGTCGCACGATCATAAACCCACCAGTTATGGTCATCAACTGTAGCATTTCGCCAATTGCTTTTAAGAGTCCCTATAGTTCCCCTTCCATTTCCTGCAGTAAATCCAGATAAATTCTCAGTATAATCGAAATTTCCAATTGTTGTCCCAGTGCAGGCTGGGGCTGGGCTCAATTTATAGATAAATTCAACACAGCTTGCAACTTGTAATACACCCAAATTTCTACATAAGGAAGAATCTATAGCATATACTAAATAACAAATTGTATCATTCACTAAGACCTGTGGAATGAACCCTTCAAATATATCTCCACCAACATTTACCATAGTAACTGTATCAGATGGTCCATTATTTTTTTGGTAAACTATAAAAGCATCAAAAATTCCGCTTACATCTGTTATGGTTGATTCAATTTTATAAGGGCCTTTTTGATAGGTAGTTGTTTGAAATAGAGTCCCTGTTAATTGTATCGATGGAGGAACCAATTCACAGTTACTTCCTGTTACTTTTAAATCATCTACTAACCAACCGTAATTCCCAACCGCCCCGTTATTATCGGCATCTATTAAGGCAAATCGAATGAAAACATTTTTAAATCCAGCTGCCGCATCTAAATTAAAAGTTTCTGATTTCCACCATGATTGAGTCGGTGTTGCAGCGGAATTACTCACTAACCAATCGACATAGCTAATTGATGAAAAGGCATCCTGAAGCATTGTGCCACTGCCATTGTAGTCAGCGCTTCTCAATTGGCTCCAAGTCAATCCACTATCAGTTGAAAACTGAATTATGGCTTTGTCAAAAAAATCAACTTTACAAATTTGACTAAACTCAAGACTTAGAAATGAGTATGATGACGTATTTATGGTATCCGTTTGTAAGAAAAGGGTGTCTCCTGTAGAAACCTTAGCTGAATCAGAAGATGTTCCACTATTTTGCAGGGTATTACAAAGTCCCCATGCGGTTCCAACCCCTGAAGAATATGTTGTTGCTTTTACAGTTAAAGAATCAAAATCTTCAGAATAAATAATAGTCTGACTGAAAGCTATCAGGCTTAACAGTCCAAATAGAACAAATACAACTAACTTTTTAACCTCCATGATTCTGATATAAAAAAGGCTCGACAAAGTCAAGCCTTTTGAATTAAAGAATTATTATTTTGTAATAATCATTTTTTTGCTGTAGCGTCGACCTTCGAAGGTAAGGGTATAGAAATATATACCTTTTGCCATTGGAGATAAATCCAAATTAAAGATTCCATCTCCAGAAGGTCTTTCCAACTCTTCAAAATAAATTTGTTGTCCCATTAAGTTAGTTACCATAAACTGAGCCTCTCCAGATCGTGGAAGGTAATATGGAATACTTGTGTTGAAACTTGCAGGGTTAGGTATGTTTTGACCTAAATACAATTCTGACTTATCAAATAAATTGTCTGCTAATCCAACAGGAAGGCATCCAGCGCTATCCAACGTCTCTACGCAAAAGTCATCAATCGCCCAGCCATCACTATTTCCTGTAGCATCTGACTCAAATCTCCATCTTAAAGCAATATATTGACTAACGGTTGAGCCTATCACATTTTCAGCAACTTTCCAACCGTTAGAAGTACCAGTCCAGCCGCTATTCTGGTTGTTATCAGGTATTGCAACTATGTGCAAGGTATTGTACCAACCCAACTGACCATATATGGCACTATCACCTTGATTGTTTCCAAGAGTCATCCAACTTTTACCAGTGTCGGAAGTTAATTGAACTTGTCCGCCATCCTGAAGTGAATCAGTAATGTAATAGCTGTGGTTGAAACTAATTTTATAACAAGAATCTTTTTCCATCAAAAGGAATGGTGAGATAATTGAAGAAGAATCAGAGTTTGGATAAGCTCCATCTATGATAGTTGTCCAAGCTTTTGAAACACCAGTCAAGTTTGGTGAACTAGGAATACCAAGTTCAAAATTGGACTTACTCTGATCGTAATTATATGTATTCAATGATGGCCAAAAGAAACCGCTTGTTTCTTCAAAATTTTCACAAAATTGGCTCATATTAAAGGTATCCAATTTTATGGTATCCATTATTGAAATCATTGTACAAATAGTGTCATCCTCTGGCAATTCATCTTGGTTGCCATTCGGCAATTTAGTCCAAACACATATCTCATGTATTCCAGGCTCTAAATATTGCTTCGGAAAGAATTGAACTAATTTTCGTCTATTATACTTTAATGGTGTGAAGAAGTTTTCTGTTTTAGAAATAACTGGTCTATTGTCAATTTTTAAGTAAACCTCTAAATTATCAATACTATCTAAGCCATTATTTAATATGATTGCATCTATCTGATATTCTTTAGCAACAGGTAACTGAATTAATCGGCTGTCAAATAAAATTTCTATAGGAGTTGCCGATGAATCCGGAGGACAAAACCAATCAAAATATTGAGTTGGGGAATCAGGGCCACCTCCAATATCTCTCTTAAGTATAGTATCATTCTCTCCATTAAACGCAATAAAAGAATACTGCTCCACTAAAGTATCGATATCGTCTAAGTCAAATCTTACTTGTGAATTTGTTTTAATACATACAAACAATTCATCTATGGTATCTCCAGGTATTTGTGGAGCTTTTCCTATTGCAAATTTTGGGTCGTTATAAGCTCCAGTTACTTCATAATCTCTATCACCTGATGAGTATCTAAATCTCCAAACTGATGAATCACATTTTCGTTGAAAGTTTCGTCTAAATGAAGTTTCGATAACAAACTTAATACTACACCCTTCAATGTTTTCAATAAAATTAGTCAGGGTATCATTGATTTGACATCCATCACCTGGAAGTTTTGCAATAATTTCCACTTTATAGTCACCAAATTTAAACATGTCCAACTTAGATTGAGAATAAACATGAATGGTATCTCTATGATCAAAAGTTCTGTTTACAACATCTGTTTTTGATTCGACAGTTTGAGTCAATAAATGTGTAACGCGATATTCTACTTCAAATGTGGTAATGGTCTCCATTCCTCTATTCTTGAAAATAGTTTTGAATTGCGTTTCATCAGAAAGGTCACATTCCGAAACTGGGCTCAATAAGAAAAATGGCTCTATATCGATTGGGTCTGGGTCATATATAAGTAAATTATCAATACTCATACCATCGTTTCCATCTTCGTCATTTTCAGCAAAAAATTGGAACCTAAACATCACTCGATCTTTGTTATCTAGTATTTCTGGAAGGTACAACTCACTTTCTAAGTAACCACGCCAAGTGTTCGGTGCACAGCTAGTTTTTCCTGCAAAAACTGGTGTACCACCAAGACCTCCAGCAGATAAAGTATTGTTATACCATCTGATACTTTCATCATCATCTAAATTTTCTAAGAAAGTCCAAGTTATACCTCTATCCAACGACCATTCGATCCATACACCATCTTTAGTCGTATCAATGTCTCTGTTGTTTACGAAGGAAATAATAATGCCCTCTGCACCTCTAAAATCAAAAAGTGGACTAATCAAAGAATTGGTTATTCCTGAACCTGTATATTGTCTATCTAATAATATATCCCAAGCATTAGGCTCAGAAAATACAGAGTTTGTTCTATCATAGTTAGGCAGGCCTAACTCCCATTTATTCTCTAAAGGGTCAACACCAGTTTCAGATCTCCATATATTATCGGTATCAAAATTATCTCGATACTTAAGCCCTCTATATTCAATACCTATTGAATTAGAATATGCTGTATCGTTTGAAGGCACTGCATCACATGGGTAAACTAACCAAGTTTTTAGAAAGAAGTTTCCTTTTAAAATTGTATAACTCACTGGTAAACTGATATCCTCTGGAATTCCAGTCTTTACAGTACCAGTCCAATCGTAAAACTCTGGAGTTGAGCATTCCGTTCCATCAGCCTTACAAACTTGCCACCAGAATGTAATACCAATTGCATCAGCTATCCCTAGATTCTGAACATTAACGATTAATTCGTCAGTTTCACCTGCAGGGCCATATGGTGGCAAATCGATTGCATTCATTCTAAGATCACAATCTACAGCTGGCACAATTTTAAATGAATCAATGGCCATGTCTCCAAATCCACTATTTGTGCCTGGGTTTCCTCTAAATCTTAATTGGGTAACAGTATTACTATAAGGAAATGTAGAAAATTCAAATGGA
>CAYPJC010000234.1:0-1910 GCA_964410855.1 uncultured Flavobacteriales bacterium
TTGCATGTGTTAAGCCTGCCGCTAGCGTTCATCCTGAGCCAGGATCAAACTCTTCGTTGTAATTAAAAGTTTAATGTTTTGCTTAGGATTTGTTTCTCAAAGAATTTTATTTAACTAAAATCTCAAGGTATTTTACCTTTTTTCTTCTTACTTCAATCTTTTCAAAGAACTTTCAACTTGCGTTGAACTCTATATATTTTCTGAACTTTCGTTCGTAAAATCTTAATGAACAATTCCCATATTTTATTTTGGGGCTGCAAACTTACAACTTAATTTAAAACTGCAAGTTTTTTTCTTAAATATTTTTGAAAACTTTTCCTAAAATATTAGAAGAACTAACCCGTTTTTTTTGGGGCAGCAAATGTACAATCATTTTTTATTCTCACAACACTTTTAAAAATTATTTTTAAAGTATTTTTTTTGATGAACAAGCCCGTTTTTTTCGGGACGACAAATGTAGTTAAGATTCTGTTACCTGCAAGTAAAAATGATATTTTTTACTGCCATTTTTTTCAGCTCTTGATTATCAAGGATTTCCAAGCGCAACAGGTAAAACTTGGCCGTTATAATAGCGCTTTCCATTGAAAGAAAAGTCAACAATATAGCTTGCCATCTCACTTGCCGATAATGGTGCTTCGTAATCGGGAAAAGCTTTAGCAAGCATTTCTGTCTGAACAGCTCCTAAAGCTAGCGCATTTACTGAAACTCCAATCTCCTTATATTCTTCTGCTAAGCATTCCGTTAGTATAGAAAGTGCTCCCTTGGAGGTACTGTATGCAGAAAGACCAGAAAACTTGCTACTTCCATGATATCCTCCCATACTTGTAATGTTTACAATATGGCTCCCCTTTTTTAGGAAGCCATTACATGCTTGAATAAGATTTACCGCAGTTAATACATTACTGCTAAACTGAGATTCAAAATCAACCAATTCAGTAGTAATAAATGATTTGTTCAGCAACTGTCCTGCATTATTGATTAAAACATCTACCCTACTCCAATCCTCAATCAACGATTGAAGTTTAGACTTTAATTGATTACTAGTTAAATCAATACATAGAGTACGTATATTTTTAGAATGATTCTTTAATTCATTTAGCAAGTCTTCGTTTCTTGCAATTGCAAGAACTTGATGACCTTGTTTCGCCATTTGAAGGGCTACCTCATAACCGATACCTCTACTTGAACCACTAATTACTATATTCATGATATATCTTTACTTATAATTGCTTTAAAGAAGGCCTAAATTAAACTTTGATTGATACCAAATGTATAAATTGTAATAGAAAGTTGAATATTGCGTTTTCAGTTTAACTTGTAAACCAATAGATATTCGTTTTTTTGTGTCAGAGTTATCCTAAATAAGGATCAATTTTAATAGATTCTTCAATAATTTTGACTTTCTTATTATTTTAAAACCTCAACTTATGTTTACTCAGGGTCGATTAGTATTTGTTTTTGTCTTTCTAACCTTATTTATTATAGGTCTTGTTTGGGCATATAAGAAAGACATCAAAAAAAGTCCAAAATACTTTAAGGGCTCTTACAAAATAATTCTAAGTTTAATAGGTATATACCTCTTCTATTTTATTTTAGTGAGGTATATATTATAGTGACTCCATAATTTCCGTGAACTCTTTGGTTATCATACCTGTTGCACCCCATACTAAATGATTTTTTACTTTAAATCCTCTAACTAGCATATTAGAGTCACCCACATCTATTCTCTCAGAAATTAGCTTTTCTTCGCCAATAAGACTTTCGACAGGGCACTCTATATAAGAAGCAACCTCAGAAACCTGAGGTATAAAATGCGGCCTATTTTCTTGAAACCCAATAAAGGGGTGAATTATAAAATTACTTGGTGGCACATATATAGGTGTCAACTTGCCCAACACTTCAACTGTTGA
>CAYPJC010000234.1:1925-3866 GCA_964410855.1 uncultured Flavobacteriales bacterium
GATATGTTTAGCTCTTCTTCAGCCTCTCTAAGCGCGGTTTGCTCAACACTTTCATCAGAGTCCTCACTTTTGCCTCCTGGGAAGGCTATTTGAGCGCTATGGACTCCTTCATATATTGGACGCTGAATATATACTATATGTAGTTTACTAATTATGGGGTATATAAGTATAAGGACTGCACTTTGTTTCGCCTTAGGCACAATACTATTCAAGTCTTGAATTGATTTTCGATGACCCATGACTTTTTTATGAGCCAAATGCGCAGGCAATTCTTCCTTTAGCCTATTCTTTAGATTATATTTTAAATCATTAAACAACGGTTGTTATCTTTTGGGTTCAATTGCTTTCATAACTCTAAAATCAAAGTAAACAATCCTATCATCAAGTTTAAGCTTAAGAATATTGTATTTTTCTAAAACACTTATCTTTTTATATTTCACTTCAACTAAGGTATCAAGACCATTTCCCAAAAACCCATATTTATTTTCTGATTTCACTATATACCCCAAGGTGTCATGCCTAATTATTTCATCATAAGTTGGCATAACCAACCAATTAGATTTTTTATCGATAATTCCCCAATACCCTTCTGACTTGACAATTGCTCTATCCTTAATAAAGGTATGGGCAAATTCATATTTATAGGGAATAGTAAGCTTAAGACTTTTATCAGAATAACCCCATTTCCCTCTTTTCTTTACTGCAATCATATTATTTACACGATATCTCCCAACATCCTCAAACAAGGCAGGAAATACTTTATTACCTAATGAATCCATTATCCCATACTTGCCATTTTTGAAAAATTTGGTATATCCATTCTCCATTTTCCCCCATACTAGTGCCTCTGCTTGATAATCGTTTTGGATTGGGATCTTAACTTCTCCTATTCTATCTACATAGCCATATTTTCCATTTAGCGCAACCATAGCTAATCCATTGCTAAACGCTCCTATTTGATCATAAATAAAGTCTAGTTGTTCTCTTCCACTTTTATTTAGCAAGCCAAATAAACTATCCCTCTTCGCTCTACATACATTATATCGATTGAACAGTTCTATCCATTCATACTCTGCAGGCGCTACTAGTTTTCCTGTTGAATTGATAAGTCCCTTTTTACCCTTAATCTCTACTATCGCAAAATTATTTTCAAAATCATCGGCATAATCCAATTGAAGCGGAATCACTTCCTCTCCCTTTTTATTTACAAATCCATAAAAATTTTCATTTGCAACCAATGCTAAGTTTGAATTAAACTGACCTATCAATTCGTATTTCAAAGGAACCTTAGGTTTGTTAGTCCGATCAATCATGCCATACTTTTCATTCTTTGATACAATAGCATACCCATTCTTAAATGATTCTCCATCTTCATATTCAAATGGAATGATCTCTTTTCCAGATTTATCTATAAAGCCAACTTTCCCATTTGCAATAACTAATGCAAGACCTTCTGAAAAAGACTCTACATAATTATAGGTGGGTTCTATCATAATATTTCCTTCCCTATCTATAAACCCCCATTTTTTAGAGATTTGAAAAGGAAAAAACTCTTTTGCAGCAAGTTTCATATCCAACTTCAATTCTTCAATGAAAGGGTATTCAGGATATTCAATTCTAAATTCTATTATTTTTTGCGGGCTGTAATCAGTAGTATATAAATTGTAAATATTTCGCCAAGCCTGATTTACATTATTATTATTTGGGTTCTCCTTGATAAATTGGTAATAACCATTGATAGACCTATCTCTCGAATAAATAGAATAAACTGAATCTTGTGCCGCATTTATATAAGGACTCTCAGGATATTTTTGAATAAAATACTTGAAAATAATTATATATTATTCTGAAACTAAGATGGGGGAATATTCAAGTTAAAAGAGGGAAATCAAAGAAAAAGTGTAAACAAAAGGTATGAAATACTTATTCCTAATAATTCCT
>CAYPJC010000234.1:3876-4154 GCA_964410855.1 uncultured Flavobacteriales bacterium
AAGTTGATAAGCTGTTGCTGTATTTTTTTCTTTTGCCTCCTCAAAAGCTAAATCGTTTCGTCTAGCCAATACAGTGCCTTTATAATCTGAATCTATATGTGTCTCCAAGTAAGCATTAAAGTCTTCAATCAATAAAGAGTTTTTAATTTTCTCATAAGCTTTCTTATCGATACTGTCCTTTAACAGCGCTATAGAGACAGAATCAATTCCAAACCTTAGAATATCAAGCTTAACCTTACTCTCAAGCTTAACGAAATTTATATCTGCCATTGAGATAT
>CAYPJC010000235.1:0-4152 GCA_964410855.1 uncultured Flavobacteriales bacterium
TTCCAATTTTCATCAAACTAACAGCAAGAAAATTTAAAGCTCCATGAGTTTCTACAATAGCATCGTGTGCCCCTAATGCTTCAAACTTATTTTCTGCAGAAATGAAAGGCAATTGGGTAAACTCGGCAATTTTCTTAGCAACCAATTCTGAATATCCATCCGGGGTGTTTATACCTGTTCCAACAGCTGTTCCGCCTAAAGCAATTTCGGATAAATGAGCTAATGTGTTTTTTAACGCTTTAAGTCCATGGTCTAACTGTGAAACATAAGCTGAGAATTCTTGACCAACAGTTAAAGGAGTTGCATCCATTAAATGAGTTCTACCAATCTTAACAACCTGCATGAAGTCTTCGGATTTCTTTTTTAAAGTATCACGTAGCTTCACAACTCCTGGAATAGTAGTCTCAATCACCATTTTATAACAGGCAATGTGCATTCCCGTTGGAAACGTATCATTTGAAGATTGGGATTTATTTACATCATCGTTAGGATGAATTAATTTTTCTCCTTCACCAAGTTTATTGCCTAAAATAACATGAGACCGATTAGCAATTACTTCATTGGTATTCATGTTTGACTGAGTTCCTGATCCAGTTTGCCAGATTACTAATGGGAATTGGTCATTTAATTGATTGTCTAAAATCTCATCACAAACTGCAGAAATTGCATCTCTCTTTTCTTCAGCAAGAACACCTAACTCACAATTTGTATGAGCAGCAGCTTTTTTTAAATAAGCAAATCCCTTAATAATTTCTAATGGCATTTGTTGTTTTTCACCACCAATTTTGAAATTATTTCTAGACCTTTCAGTTTGTGCTCCCCAATATTTATCAGCAGGAACCATTACTTCTCCCATGGTATCTTTTTCAATTCTATAGTCCATTCTTGTTTTTTTAATTTTTCAATTGCTTGCTTGAGCTAAATTTTGCGTAAAATTGCAGAGAAATATTAATAGTTACTATGTTTACAGCAGGTTTTTTATTATTCGTAGCGATTTTCTCCTTAGCTTTTTGGGTTTTGATTTTTTTATCAGCTTTTGCTTTACCTTATGCAATAACAGTGTATGTGGTTGAGAAGATGAAGACAAAAAATCAAGCAAAAAGGCAGGCTTAAAAAAGTTGGTTTACATTATCTGGAGGCCTTCCTATTATTGCTTTATTCCCTCGAACAACAATTGGTCGCTCTATTAACTTAGGGTTTTCAACCATAATCTGAATCCATTCTTCTTCTGAAAATTTTTTCCCTTTCAACTCTTTTTTATAAATCGGCTCGGTTTTTCTGATAAGGTCTTTGGCATCTATGTTAAGTTTCATCAATAAATCTTTCAATTCATTGGAATCTGGGATCTCTTTTAAATATTCCACAATTTCAAATTCAGCTCCATTTGACTCTAAAAGCTTTAATGTCTCACGACTTTTTGTGCAACGAGGGTTGTGATAAATCTTCATAATGTTTCTATTTAAACCAACTAGAGTAAGTTAAGTAGTTATCGGCAATTCTAGAGATCTCTCCTTTTTTTAAATCCTCACTAACTGCTTTTATTTTTTTGGCTGGGACTCCCGCATAAATAAAGCCACTTTCTAGGCGCTGATTTTGAGTTACAACCGCTCCAGCTGCAAGGATGCAATTGCTTTCTATGATTGCATTATCCATAACAATAGAGCCCATACCAATTAAAACATTATCATGTATTGTGCAACCATGAACAACTGCATTATGTCCGATTGAAACATTGTTGCCAATAACTGTTTTTGTTTTTTCATAGGTACAATGAATTACTGCACCATCTTGAATATTAACCTTATCGCCAATTATTATGTCATTTACATCACCGCGGACCACAGCGCTAAACCAAACACTGCAATCATTGCCCATTTTAACGGCACCAACTAATGTGGCATTTTCTGCCAAAAAGCAGTTTGAGCCGAATTGAGGAGTTTTATTTCTAACAGATTTTATTAAAGCCATTGCAAATTATTAGTCTTAAATAAGACAAATCTAATCATGATTTCTTAACTAACTTTGTAAAAATTTTGGCCATGGAAAAAGCAGTTGCACCACATAATATATATGCAGAAAGCACCCCTAACCCAGCGACTATGAAATTTGTCTCTAACCGCTATTTAGTGGTTGACGGCAATGTTTATGAATATGGGTTAGAAGATGATACAGAGAATTCGCCCCTTGCAGCAAAGCTGCTCAACTTCCCTTTCATTTCAAAAGTATTTATCGCAAGTAATTTTGTTGCAATTACCAAAACAGATATTATTGAATGGCAAGATGTAATTCATCAACTTAGAGACGTCTTGGGTGAATTTTTAAATACCGATGGCATCGTTATCAAGGTATCCGCAAACGATCTAAGTGAAGTAGAAGAAAAGAAGAGCACAATCGAGACTCCAAAAAGAGATGATTTGGAGGGGATTGAAGCTAAAATTTCAGATATTTTAGATGAATATATACGACCCGCAGTTGAAAGTGACGGGGGAGCAATTCATTTTCATTCTTTTAATGAAGGAAAGGTAAGCGTTGTTTTAAAAGGAGCTTGCAGCGGTTGTCCATCTTCTACAATGACTTTAAAGGCTGGGATAGAAAATATGCTGAAAGAAATGCTTCCCAACCAGATTACTGAGGTAGAAGCCATTAATGGTTAGATTTGATACAAAATTTGTATTATGAGGAAATTTGCATTTATATTTTTAGTGCTTACTAGCTCTATCTTAAATGGTCAAATTACGATCAACGATAGCCATATGCCTAGCAATGGCGATAGTTTGCGATTTAGCCTTAGCATACTTGACACTGCCTTAGTTTCAAATTATCAAAATGCAGGTTCTAATTTGACATGGAATTATGATAGTTTAATTCCGGTTCGGCAAGGTTTAAGTGAATATATTGCCTCTGCACAAACTCCATATAGCGTATCAAATAGAATCGCCGAAAAAATAGCAGACACCATCGATCTTGCAGGGACAGAAGTTTATGATTTATATAATTTTTATTCCTCAGATATTTCAAGTTTTTCTATCACTCATCGCGGGGCAACTGTCCCAACAGGATTAGGTTTTCCTTTTCCTTCAACTTTAAAGGTCGTGCAATCATCAATAGATAAAGATGAAGTATATCAATTTCCGTTAGATTACTTAGATCGGGATAGTTCAAATTATGATTTGGAATATACTAATACATTCCCTTCCGCATTCGTTGGTAGTTCAGGGTATCGGATTAATGATGTAGATGCTTGGGGCAGTTTAACAACTCCTTTTGGAACATTCAGTTGTATTCGAGTAGTTACAGATATTGTTGGATATGATACCATTAGCTCTGGGTCGACCAACACAAGAATAAATAGCCATCAACGAGAATATAAATGGCTGACTACACAGTTTGAGATTCCTGCGCTTACGATAAGAGGAACAGTTGATAGCGGAGTTTTTGTTCCTTCCGCCATTCAATATCGAGATAGCGTAAGAAATGTCCCTTCATTGTTTGTTCCATTTCCACTTTTCACTACAAATGACACGCTTGTTGGTATTGGAGATACTGTCAATTTTTCGAACTCAAGTATAAGTTTTCTCTCCACAAATTATCAATGGGATATTCAGCCAACTAATTTTCGATATATAAATGGTACTTCAGCAATCACAGATTCGATAACAGTCATTTTTAATGATACAGGTTATTATGACGTTAAACTAATTGCGACCAGTTCAGGAGGTAGTGATTCATTATTAAAAGAAGATTATATTCGAGTAGATTTTCCTGTCGGAATTGATGAAGGAGTCATTCAATCCAATTTGTTTTCAATATTTCCTAATCCCACAAAAAGAGGAACAATCATTTCTATATCAAGTGAATCAAATGTCACTGTAAAAACGATTAGAATTTATGATTTAAGTGGCAAGCTTCTAAGTCAAATACCTGTAAATCAACAAAAAGATCAGTTTCAACTTAAAGTGCCAGAGAATAGGGGCATTTATATTATCCAATTTGAAACAAAAAATGGACAAGTAAATAAACGCTTAGTAGTCGAATAAGTCTATTAACCTGAGTTCGGTTTAAGACAAAAAACTAAACGTCTAAAAATCAGATAGTCATTGCGAAAATTATAAACGTTAGTGCAATAAGTTGAAGCAATCTTACCCGTTAAAC
>CAYPJC010000236.1:0-4145 GCA_964410855.1 uncultured Flavobacteriales bacterium
ATAATACAGGTACTCGAAATTATCGTTCAACAGTGGTTGATACCTTTTACAATTTCACTTATAACCCAATTGGAAATAGGGAATTACGATTACTTGCAGATGATTCTATTTATGTTGAAAATAAGCTAGAACTTTCTACTGGGAGAATTCAAACAGGTCATTTATTGGTCCACGATACGGCATATTTATATACTACGTATGGTGATGCATCAGCAGATTTATGGTTTGTAGGAACTAAACCATCTAATTTTATTATTGAAGCAGCATTGGGCAATTTTGATGTTTTTATAAGGAAAGACACACCAACGGATACAGTTTATTTTCAAGCTTTGATAGGGAATAGTTTAAACATAGGAGAAACAGATCGGGATTTAACCATTCAAGAAGGGGTTCTTTCTTTTGATTTGATGGATACTGTAAATTTAGATTATGGAGACTTAACTATCCAGTCGGGAGCTCAATTACAGGCAAGTTCGGGAATCGTTAGATATCAAGGAAATTGGGATAACATAGCCGGAGGGTTCAACCATAATAACGGAACTTGGATAGCAGATTTAGGAGGAGATCGCACTTTTACATCCCACCAAATAGATACTTTTAATCGATTTATATATCAACCAATTTCGGGTCTTCAAGACTTAAATATTACTGCAGGAGATGGTTTTACTGTTGAGCAAGCATTATTTTTAGAAGAAGGAAGAATTCTAAATGGGTTTATTTTAGTTTTAGATACCTTAGAAACTAATTTGAATTATGATGCAGGTACTTCCGATATTTTCTTTGGAGGCCCGAACGATGGAATTTTTGTAAGTAATAGCACTACAGGGAGACATGATTTGTTTGTTAATAAAGATAATTCAAATGTAGTTGTAGATTTTGTAGATGAAAATGGGGCTGTCTTAACTGTGGGAAATAGCAATATGGATCTATTTATTTTAGAAGGCAGGGTTGAATTTCCTTCAAATAACCCCGTAAATTCAAACTTCATTAATGTTGATCTATTTAGCGGAGGAGTTTTTCAAGCCCCTAGCGGAACTTTTAATTTTGATGGAAATTGGAATAACAATCAAGGGAAATTAGAAGCTAATAATGGCACATTTATTTTTTTAAACACAGCTAGTCGTACTTATTTAACAACTGAAGTAGATACCTTTTTTAATTTCACATATAGCTCTGTTGGTGGAAATAGAATATTGACGATGGGTTCAGTTGATACCATTAGGGTTATTAATCAAGTCGATTTGGTAAACGGTCGAATAAGAGTTGGAGTTATTTCTGCAATGGGAGATGTTACGGTTAGAAGCACTTATGATGGGGACAATGCTCAAGCTGCACTGCAATTTGTTGGGCCTAATCCTCAAACATTCGATTTGACCGGCGGAACAGCATTAATGGATGGCAATATTTATTTTGACAAGTCAGTTGCGGAAGAAGTAACACTGAGTTCATTACTAGATATTGATAGGGCAGGTCAATCCATGTTTTTTAATAAAGGTTATTTAGTGACCACTCAAACAAATGTATTGTTTATTGATGGAGCCCATAGTATGATTGGAGCTAATGATAGTTCTTTCGTAAGAGGACCTGTAACCAAGAGAGGAAATCAGACTTTTACTTTTCCTATTGGAGACTCTATTTATGCTCCCATGACCATTTCGAGTGTAAATAATGGAGCAGCTCAATTTAGAGGGCAATATTTTGACAAAGACCCAAGTGATGATACTTACAATACAAATAATTTAGGAGCGGGACTTAATAATGTTAGCATCATAGAATATTGGCAGCTAGATCGATTGGCAACTACTGCTTCTTGCAGAGTTAACTTAACATGGAGACCTACAAGTGCAGTTGCAGTGCCCTCAGAAATTACTGTAGCTAGGTGGAATAGTGGCGCAAGTCAATGGGAAGATCAAGGTGCAAGCTTTGTAACAGGTGATTTCAATAATGGCTCTGTTACTTCACCAACACTTTCTACCTTTTCTCCTTTTACATTGGCTTCAACAAGTATAAACAATCCTCTTCCGGTAACTTACAAGTACTTTGAAGTCATAAAGAATTCAAACTCTAATTTATTGGAATGGGTTACTTTATCAGAGGTGAATGCGAATTATTTCGACATTGAAAAAAGCTTAAACGGTGATGAATGGAATTCGATAGGAACCATAACAGCCAATGGAAATTCAAATGAAGAAATTCAATATCAATTTACCGATTTGGACATTAAAAATGAGCTTACTTATTACAGACTTAGACAAGTTGATTTTGACGGAGCAGTAAATGAATCGGAAATTCGAATTGTAAAAAGAGGACTAACATTTGAAGAGAATTTCAAAATATTCCCAAATCCAGTTTCAAATAATAATGTTACGCTAATTGTTACCAATTCTAATGAAGAAAGCTTGGAAGTAAGAGTTTTATCAATTACAGGGAAAGTGGTACTCCAAAAATTCATTGGGCAATCAAATGCATTCCAAAACCAACGGATTGAAATCGAGACCTCAACTCTTTCAAAAGGGACTTACTTTATTAGGATTGATAAAACAAGTGGTAGTATTACAAAAAAGCTTATAGTTTTGTAGTTTAGTATTTAAGCTAAACCTCCTAATGAATCAACCGCCCTATTTAATAAAAGGTGATACCGTCACTATAATTAGTACTGCACGAAAAATTTCTCAATCTGAGACAAAGCCATTTGTCGAATTATTAGAGTCTTGGGGATTGCTAGTTAAATATGGGTCTAACCTTTTCAATGAGTATCATCAATTTTCCGGGACAATAGAACAGCGCGTCTCAGATTTGCAGGAAGCATTGAATGATGCTGATTCTAAGGCTGTGTTTTGTGCTAGAGGAGGTTACGGAACTGTTCAATTAATTGATGAAATTAATTTTAAGAAGTTTCAACAGCACCCCAAGTGGGTCGTTGGATATAGTGATGTAACGGTTTTACATAGCCACATAAATCAGGTTTTTGGAATAGAAACTCTTCACGCAACAATGCCTATCAATGTCACTAAATTTTCAGATAAAGAAAATGTCGACAAGCTTTACAAGGCTCTTTTTGGTATTGAATTGAGTTTTGAATTTCAACTAGAAAATGGGTCTTCAAGCTTTAAAGGCGAAATAACAGCGCCAATTGTGGGGGGCAATTTGTCAATTTTATATTCACTAAACGGATCACTGTCTGAGATTAACTCAAAAGACAAAATTCTATTCATAGAAGATCTTGATGAATATCTTTATCACATTGATCGTATGATGATGAACTTAAAAAGAAGTAAAATTTTAAAAGGGTGTGTTGCTGTTTTTGTTGGCGGAATGAGTGATATGAATGACAATACTATTCCTTTTGGAAACACTGCCAAAGAAATAATTTTAGATAATTTAAAAGAACTTGACATACCTATTATATTTGGTGTCCCTGCAGGACACACTGCAAAAAACTTACCCCTTATTTTAAATCGGCCTGCTACTTTAAGTGTCAAGAATAATAAGGCTTTATTGACTTTTAATGGCAGATCATAACGAACTTGGAATAAGAGGCGAGAAAATCGCCTTAGAATACCTAAAGAATAAGGGGTATAGAATTGAACGGTTAAATTGGAGATTTCAAAAAGCTGAAATTGATATTATAGCATGGCATAAAAACTACTTTGTTATAATTGAGGTAAAAACAAGATCATCTACCACATTTGAAAACCCAAAAGAAGCTGTAACATTAAATAAACAGAAGCATTTAATTAGGGCAGCAGAAGCCTATATCCTAGAAAAGAATATTGAAAAAGAATGTCGGTTTGATATTGTAAGTGTTTTGATTCAAGGAGCTAAAGTTGAAATTGAGCATATTGAAGATGCTTTTTATCCAATTTAACTAACTATAGCACAGCAATAAAAACGATCCATGGTGCAAAGAATCCCAGACTGAATCCTAGGAACAGCTCTTTAAATGAATGAGCTCCTAGAGCAAACCTTGCACTAGCTACAATTCCCGAAAGAATTATAAAGAATAAAAAAAGGCTACTGACTTCAATAAAAAAATACAATTGGATGATAAAAAGCATACCACAGATTCCTCCTAAGCCACTAAGGTGGGCACTTGCTTTTTGATTAAGAATAGAAAGAAAATATAAAGTGGCAACAACTCCGCA
>CAYPJC010000237.1:0-4140 GCA_964410855.1 uncultured Flavobacteriales bacterium
AAAGAACTCTTTACTTCTTTTTCGAGCTCAAAATCTTTACCTATAATGACGATTGAAGCATCAGTAGAATAGATGTAATCGCTGTATTTTGGATTGGCCAAAAAAGACAGCGACCCCTGTTTGCCTTCCTCAATTTTCGATAAAGTCGAAACTTGAGTACTGGGGTCCCCCTCTATTGTGCCTTGCAGTATTTCAGAGATTTGCTGGGCTGAAAATTCCATGTTTCAAAAGTAACAATTTATTGAAGTCAGCCTAAAGCATCATTAATTCAAGTTATTTACCATGCTTTGTTTGTGATAACATAGTAAATATTTCTTTTCTTCTTCTGATAATGCACTGATATTTAACTGGTCAGCCGCTTGAGCAACATCACTTATACTATTATCTTTATACAATAAATTGATCTTATCTTCAGTTGGGTGGTAAGCATTATTTTTTATTGAATCTGAAAAAACGAAATAACTGCTCTCTTTATCAGATAAATTATATTCCTTTTTCCACTTTTCTTTTAATTTTTTAATTTGAGATTCCTTAAATGGTGTTTTTTGTATTTCAATTCGATATAGGTTTCTTCTTATTAGTGATTTACAAAGCGTAGATAAAACATGGTCAGAGTGATTTTGCCAAACCTTAATGGCAGTTGTTAAATCAAAATCATCTAAATCTGCAAACCGCTCTAAAACTTCTGAATCATTTATAAATGAATCCTTTTCAAACTCCCGGTATAAAAAATAATGCAAAGCAGGGGTTGTAAATAATTCCTCGTTTTTTTTAGCTAGCTCTTTTGCTCGTCTGAAAATATTTACCACCATATTTTCTGCTGAAAGAACTGTTTTATGAAGATAAACTTGCCAATACATTAAACGTCTTGCAATAATGAACTTTTCAATGGAATATATCCCTTTGGCGTCAAATACTAGGTTTCCATCCTTAACATTGAGCATAGAAATGATGCGATCAGAATTAATTATTCCTTCAGAGACTCCAGTAAAAAAACTATCTCTTTTTAAATAATCTAACCGATCCATGTCTAATTGAGAGGAGACTAATTGATGTAAGAAGGGCTTGTTGTATTTGTTCTCAAAAATTGAGATAGCCATGTCAAGCTTCCCATTAAACTCTTTGTTAAGAGCCTGCATGAAGAATGTAGAAATATCTTCATGAGTCACATTTTTAACAATACTATGTTCTAAAGCGTGTGAAAAAGGTCCGTGACCAATATCATGAAGCAAAATAGCAATCAATGTGGCCTTTGTTTCTTTCTTACTAATCTTATGGCCCTTTGATTTAATAACCTCAATGGCTTTGCCTGTAAGGTGCATGGCTCCTAAAGCATGGTGAAATCTTGTGTGTAGGGCTCCGGGATAAACCAAATGAGTCAAGCCAAGCTGTTTTATTCTTCTTAATCGTTGAAAATAGGGATGTTCTATGATGTCGAAAATTAAATCGAAAGGCAAGGAAATAAAACCATAGACAGGGTCGTTAATAATCTTCTTTTTGTTGTAATTGGTATTTTTCAAGCGGCTTTATATTAAGTAATTTTAGCAAACTATAGTTGTATCTTTAAGGGATAACGACTTAAGCTTGCATTTAAACTCAAACTGAATGACGAAGATAAGAATCCTGTGGGCAGATGATGAAATTGCATTGTTGAAACCTCATATTATTTTTCTAGAAGACAAAGGTTATGAAGTGATATCAGCTACCAATGGAGGAGATGCATTGGATTTAATTGAAGAGCAACGCTTCGATATTGTTTTTTTGGATGAAAATATGCCAGGACTTTCAGGCTTAGAAACGTTGACAAGAATAAAAAGTTCTTTTCCTTCATTGCCTGTAATTATGATTACCAAAAGTGAAGAAGAGTCGATTATGGAAGATGCCATTGGGGCAAAAATTTCTGATTATTTAATTAAGCCTGTTAATCCAAATCAGATTTTACTTAGCATAAAAAAACACCTAGATACGGCGCGATTAGTAAGTGAGAAAACGACCATAGGATATCAGCAAGCATTCCGAAACATTGGCATGAGTTTGCACAATAATATGGATTATGAAGAATGGGAAGATGTTTACAAAAAACTAATTTATTGGGAGCTTGAGCTAGATAAATCTGAAGACTCTGGTATGGCCGAAATATTAGGCACTCAAAAGGAAGAGGCAAACAATCTTTTTGCCAGATTTGTAGAAGATAACTATGTGTATTGGTTAAATAATCCTGAAGATGCACCAACGATGTCTCATAATGTTTTCAGAGAAAAAGTATTTCCATTAATCGAAAAGGATAACACTACCTTTTTAATTGTTATTGATAACTTAAGGTTTGATCAATGGCAATTATTAAAACCTCAAATTGAGGAAATGTTTTGGATAGACAAGGAAGAAACCTATATGAGTATTCTGCCTACTACGACTCAATACGCACGTAATGCTTTATTTGCTGGCTTACTTCCTTCAGAAATTGAAAAACTATATCCTAATCTATGGTCAAATGATGAGGACGATGGAGGTAAAAATTTACATGAGAAAGAATTGATGGAGCATCAGTTGAAGCGATTAGGGAAGGATACCCGATTTGCATACAATAAAGTGTTAAATCCCAATTATGGAAGAAAAGTAGTTGGAGAAATTCCAAATCAAATGAATAATGCTTTTAATGTGATTGTTTACAATTTTATTGACATGCTTTCACATGCACGAACTGATACAGACATTATTAAAGAATTAACTGAAGATGAATCAGCTTACCGTTCATTAACTTTATCGTGGTTTGAACATTCGCCTTTAAAGGAGGCTTTGAAGGAAATTGCAGCTAAGGGAGGGAAAGTAGTAATAACTACTGATCACGGATCAATCAAAGTAAAAGAGCCTTCTAAAGTCATAGGCGATAAAACAGTGAATAAAAATTTGCGTTACAAGCAGGGAAAGAACTTAAGTTTTGAAGCTGATGATGTGCTTGCCATAGACAAACCTAAAGATGCTTTTCTTCCGACTGTTAATGTGAGTCAATCTTTTATTTTTGCAAAAGGAGATTCCTTTTTTGCCTATCCAAATAATTTTAATCATTACGTAAATTATTACAAGGATACCTTCCAGCATGGGGGAATTTCAATGGAAGAAATGTTAGTTCCTATTATTCAATTGTCTCCAAAAAAATAGTAAAATTGGAAGTAGTTGCTAGCCTGAATGACCTGCCTAAATTAGCCGAAGAGGTTCTGAGATTGAAAGGAAATAGAACCTTTATTGCTTTTTATGGTGACCTAGGAGCGGGAAAAACAACTCTAATTAAAATTATTTGTAACTTTCTACATGTAAATGATGCGGTAAGTTCACCTACATTTTCATTGGTAAACGAATACCAAAACAATGAGGGAGGCTCAATTTTTCATTTTGATTTTTACCGCATTAAAAATGAAGTTGAAGCATTAGATATGGGTTGTGAAGAATACTTTGAAAGCGGCAATTTGTGTTTAGTAGAATGGCCAGAAAAGATTCCGAATTTATTGCCTGAAAATCGACTTGAAGTTCATATCGACGCTGATGAAAACGAAAGAAAATTCACAATAAAGCAATATAATCAATGTCAGATGATGTAGTTAAAGCACTTGCCCGTTCTGCGGTAAAGATGCTTCCACAAGAAAAAATGCTGCAGGTGGAAAAGAAAAAAAGCAGCTTGTTTATCGGAATTCCTAAAGAAACTTCCTTGCAAGAAAGAAGGGTGCCTTTAGTTCCTCAAGATGTTGAATTGCTCGTAAATAATGGGCATGAAGTTGTTATTGAAAGCAAGGCTGGAGAGAAATCTAATTTCAGCGACCACGATTACAGTGAAGCTGGGGCCTCTATAGTTCATGGCAATAAAGAAGTTTTTAGAGCCGACATTATATTAAAGGTGGAACCCCTTTCTTACGAAGAAATTGAATTGATGCAAAGAGGGCAGACGCTCATTTCAGCACTTCAATTACCTGTTCAACCTAAAAATTTTTTAAAGAAACTCATTGAAAAGAAAATTACTGCCATCGCTTATGATTACATCAAAGATGAGAGTGGTAGTCTTCCAGTAATTCGAGCTATGAGTGAAATTGCAGGAAATACTGCTATTTTGATTGCTGCTGAATACCTGAGTAACATGAACTGAGGTCA
>CAYPJC010000238.1:0-4118 GCA_964410855.1 uncultured Flavobacteriales bacterium
TCAAGACTATACCCTCTTAAAAACGCAGGAAAAATTGGTAACGAATGGTGGAGAAGCTCTTACAAAAATGTAGGCGTTTCTTATTCCGTTGTTGCATCAAACCAACTAAGAACAAATGATTCATTGATCTCAATGAACAATTTGGACAACTTAAATACAGACATTAATAATGGGATCCGGCATGCGATACCTATTAGTACTTCTTTTAAATTATTGAAACACGCAAACATTAGTCCTTCAATCAATATAAATGAAATCTGGGCTTTCAAAACGATAAGAAAAGAAATAGACCCTGAAACAAGATTAGTTAAAAAAGATACTGTTGAAGCTTTTGCTCGTGGAGGGAACTGGAATTTTAATACTGCATTAACAACCAAGTTTTATAGCATGTATAATTATAAAAGCAAAAAGCTTTTGGCCTTAAGGCATGTGATGACACCTTCGGTTTCTATCAATTATAGGCCTGAGGTTAATACGGGAGAAAATTCTTACATTGATACAAATGGTAAAAAGATAACCTATTCTATTTTTGAAGGAGGCATTTATGGCAGCCCAGATCAAAGAGAAAGCGGACGGTTAGGTTTTGGCCTATTGAACAACATTGAGATAAAAGTACGAAGCAACAAGGACAGCACAGGCGTTAAAAAAATAAAAATATTTGAAAATTTAGGCTTCAATAGTGGCTATGAGATTACTGCCGACTCTTTAAATTGGAGCCCTTTGAGCTTAAACGGAAGAACTCGAATTGGAAAATTTATGAGTTTAAATTTCAACGGAATATTAGATCCATATAGTATAGACAGTGACGGAAGAAAAATTAACGATAGCTACCTAAGTAGCAATGGTAGAGTATTTAGATTAACAAATGCTTCAGTCGCACTTAATTTTTCATTGAGAGGTGGTGATGGCGCGCAACAAGAAAAGAAGAAAAGCAAATTTGCGTCTGAAGAAGAATTAGAGTACATCAATAATAATTTAGACCAATATGTTGACTTTGCTGTCCCTTGGTCGTTAAATCTTGGTTATAACATACGCTATGGAAAACCGGCCTTCATAGAAACAATAACCCAGACCCTTAATTTTAGTGGCGACTTGAGTGTTACTGAAAATTGGAAGGTTGGATTTACATCAGGATGGGATTTTGAAAGTCAACAATTCACATATACTTCTCTAAGTATAAACCGAGATCTGCATTGTTGGCAAATGGCAGTCATTTGGATTCCGTATGGCCCTCGTCAAAGTTATAACCTTACTATAAATGTTAAGGCTTCAGTTCTTCAAGACTTGAAGTTAAATAGAAGAAGAGACTTTTATGATACCATTAAATAGTTTAATAAATAATATAACAGTTTAGTCGTTTCAATTTATATAGTTTTGTTAAAATCAATATCATGAAAAAAAATACGCTCTACCTTGCACTATTATTAACATTTTTATCTATTGAATTAAACGCGCAAATCAGGAACAAGCTCAATATTGGTGTTGGATTAGATTTTGGAACTGAAGTGGATGAAGGAGGATTGGATGTAAGAGTCGGTTATTTTTTAACGAAGCAATTAAATTTGGTAATAGATATAAACTACTTCTTTGTGGATGATGAAGTATTTATTAAAGATAGATATTGGAATGAATACAACCTTAATGTGCACTATTACTTTGATTATAACTTTAATGAAAAATTAGTTTCTTTTTATGGATTAGCAGGGTTCAACTTAAGTACATTGGGATTTAAATACAGCAAACACCCTACTTTTGGTGATTCTGAATCAAAAGAATCCAACTTAGGATTAAACCTTGGAGGAGGCGTTGATTTTAATCTAACGAAGAACTTTAAGCCATTTATTGAAGCCAAATACTTACTGATTGATGAAATAGATCAAGTTGAAATAGCTTTTGGGATAAAATATGTCTTTTAACCCGCATCATGCATTAGGAAAATAGCAATTTCAAGTAAGCTATCTGCATGCAAAAACGTCTACTGCTTATTTTTTCTCAATCATTTTGTTGTTTTTAAGAATAAGTTTACTTTTGCAGCCTTAAAAATTTTTAATAA
Source organism: uncultured Flavobacteriales bacterium (assembly GCA_964410855.1). Taxonomy (GTDB): domain Bacteria; phylum Bacteroidota; class Bacteroidia; order Flavobacteriales_E; family Vicingaceae; genus JAVJQS01. Next base: position 2,054 of record CAYPJC010000238.1, read on the forward strand.
TTAAATAATCACAACGTATTATGCCTACAAAGATTAGATTGCAAAGACATGGAAAAAAGCGTTTCGCTTACTACCATGTTGTGATCGCAGACAGTCGTGCCCCACGAGATGGGAAGTTTATAGAGAAATTAGGTACATATAACCCAAACACTAACCCAGCGTCAATTGATATTGATTTTGACAAAACATTGGATTGGATAAAAAAAGGTGCTCAGCCAACTGACACTGTTAGAGCTTTACTTTCTTACAAGGGAGTAATTTATAAGAATCACCTTGACAAAGGAGTTTTAAAAGGCGCTTTCTCTCAGGAAGAGGCTGAAAAGAAGTTCGATGAGTGGATGAAAGCTAAAGAAGATAAGTTAGCGTCTAAAGCGGATAATCTTTCTGCTGCAGCTCTTGCAGATCACAAAAAACGAATAGCTGCTGAACAAGAAGCAAATAATAAAAGATCTGAAGCTATTGCTGCAAAAAATGCAGAATTAGCAGGTGAAGAAAAAGCTGCTGCTGAAGAAGCTAGCGCTGTTGAAACTCCAGCTGCAGAAGCTACTACTGATGCTGTTGAAGCACCTGTAGCAGAAAAAGTAGAAGAGATTAAGGTTGAAGAGCCTAAAAAAGAGATAGTTGAAGAGAAGAAAGCTGAAGAGCCTAAAGCAGAAGCAGTAGAAGAAAAAAAGGAAGAAGCTAAACCAACAGCTGAAACCAAGGATACTACTGAAGAAAAGAAAGAAGCGTAATTCATTCGACCAATGATAGTCGATGATTGCTTTTACTTAGGTTACTTTTCTAAGGTTATAGGAACAAAAGGGGAATTAGCGTTAAAGTTAGACGTTGATTCCCCTTCTTCGTATTTGAATTTGAACTTATTATTCATTCAAACCTCCCCTGCTGAAAAAAACTTGGTGCCTTTTTTTATTATTTCTTGCAGTCTTCAAAACAACGGATTACTAAGGTGCTCGTTTGAAGATGTGACTAATCAGGAAACATCCAAAAGCCTTGTTGGCATGTCCGTTTTCCTACCTCTCGAACAATTACCATCATTAGGTGATCAACAGTTTTATTTCCATGAAATCGCCAATTTTGAAGTTTTCGATTCAGTTAAAGGAGCAATTGGAAAAGTAGAAAAGGTTATTGAATACTCCACTTCTAACCTATTAGCTATATTGTTTGAAGACAAGGAAATATTAGTTCCAATAACCGACGAAACTATTGAAAGAATAGATAAATCAGAAAAAAAAATATATTTAAACTGTCCTGAAGGTTTAATTGATCTCTACCTTGAAAGCTAAGCCATTTAAATTTAAACAATTTACTATCATTCAAGAAAATTCAGCTATGAAAGTTGGAACCGATGGGGTTCTACTAGGTTCATGGTCAAACCCAATAAACGCAGAAAAAATACTTGACATTGGCTGCGGCACAGGACTAATAGCTCTTATGCTCGCTCAAAGGAGTAAAGCGGAAATAATAGCTATAGAAATTGACTCTGAAGCTGCTGATGAAGCAAGATTAAATTTTTATAATTCTCATTGGAAAGACCGCTTAAAAGTTGTTAATGATTCAGTTCAGCAATTTTCAAAAAACACGAACTTAAGGTTTGATTTAATTGTTAGCAATCCACCCTATTTTGATACCAAATTAGAGGCTAGTTCTAGAAATACAGCAAGAAGGCAACATCATTTAACACTCGAAGATTTATTTTTATCTTCAACTAAAATTCTTAAAAAATCGGGAAAAATAAATTTCATTCTTCCTTATGAAGAATTTGATAGCATTAAGCAAATTTGTTCCAAACACAACTTATTCATCAACCGCCTTCTGTTAATCAGAGGAAACAAACAGGGATCAATCAAACGAATCATTTTAGACATCAGCTACTTAGAGTCTCAATTAATACGGGAAGAGATTTCTATCGAAAAAGAAAAAAGACATGATTACTCAGAAGAATATACATTACTCTTAAAAGACTACTTAACTATTTTCTAAAGGATTCTTTAACAATATTGCTGAATGAAGCCAAACTGTCAACTGTAAGATCTGCCTCTCTGATTGATTTTTTAGAATTTAT